>JANNUI010000006.1:0-12305 GCA_031395125.1 Chitinophagaceae bacterium
TTTCTGTTGAGCGACGCGAGACATTTACAACTATAAAAATCAAGTACTGGCGCGGTAATTGAGGCACACCCGTTGCTGGATGCTGGCTGCTGAAAGATAAATGTCAAATGATTTATCATGCACTTTTATGGTGCTCATACGCAGTATGATTTAGTTGGTTGCTTTTATGCTGTTGCCGGGAATGAGTGAATAGTTATCCTTCACCGCCAGTTTGGGTATAGTGGATGATTTTTTCTTCAAGCTGAGTTGCTCGCCGATGGCTGGTATTTCCCCCGGGTTCAGCCAGTTCAGTTCTACAAGGCTTTCCAGGCGGATGGCCTGCTGCTGGGCAATATCATGCAATGTTTCTCCCGGCTGTACGATGTGAAAATCATTGTTGCCGGTTTTGCGTTTGCGCTGCAGGTAGATCAGCCTGTCCTTATCAACTTCCTCTGCGAGGGGCATATCATTGAACTCAAAGATCTTCGAAAGGTCCACACCATATTCTTTGGCAATGACCAGGTAAGGGGTGCCTTTGGGCACATACAGCACTTTTGTTTCGTTGATCCTGAATTCGCCTTTGGGATATTCCGGTTTTTTTCCTGCTACGACCGGTTCTGTGTTTACAGCTGCTTTCACTTCTTCAGCAGTTGTGCTGCCGGTTTTATTTTCGCCGGCAGGATTTTCTGTATTCGCCTCCCGATAGCTATCGGGATCATACGCTTTATCGCGAATCTTTCCCAGCGCCACAAAACTGTAATGCTGCAGTCCGTAATCCTCTATCGTTTTAATGAGCGCATTGGCATAGCGGGGATTAGTGGCGTAGCCTGCCTTTTTCAGCCCCCATGCCCAGGCGGAATAGTCAGTGGGGTCGAGATCAAAAAGAAAAGCATAGCGCTGGTTGACTTTTAAAAAATCAGAATGATCACGGAAAGAGTCTTCAGGGGAAGTATATTTACGGAAACACTCCCCCCTTGCATCATCATTATGCTTTACCGATTCACCGGTCCAGGTGGTTTTGCATTTGATACCAAAATGGTTGTTGGAACGCATCACCAGGTCGCTGGTGCCGGCCATGGTCTCGTTGATACCCTGCGCCAGTTTGATGGCAGCCGGCACACCGGTACGCTGCATTTCGGCAATGGCCAGGTCTTTGAACTGGCTGATATAACTTTTTACCAGTTCTGACTGCTGTGCCGATGAAGTGAAGGCTGCCAGCAGGAAAAAAATCAAATGGATGTTCTTCAATTTTTGCATAGGTCGAAAATAATTTCGAATATCGAACAAGCCCGCCTGCCGGACGGGCAGGGAATTATGAATAACGAACCGTAAACGGCCCCACTTCATCATTCGGTATTCCTTGTTCGGCGTTCATTATTCTGTATCTGATATATGTTTATTATACTTTCCGGATCAGGTAAAGCCCGTCTCTCACCGTCAAAACCACTTTTTCAATATCTGTCCTTTCTTTTATAAACTCATTAAAGGCCTTGATGCCTTTGGCGCTCTTATTTTTCGGGTTTTCCTCCAAAGCCTGGCCATGGAAGAAAATATTATCTACTAAAATAAAACCGTTTTTCCGCAAACGTGGGAAAACGAGGTTAAAATATTGAATATAAGCGGGTTTATCCGCATCTATAAACACCAGGTCCCAGTTTTCTGCCAGTTTTGGGACTATCTCTAACGCATTTCCGGTATGGGAAATTATCTGGCTGGCCCGGGCCGAACGGTCAAAAAATGACCGGGCTTTTTGGGCATCGGCCTCTCTCAGTTCTATCGTATGAAGTTGCCCGTCACCGGTCAGTCCTTTGGCAAGGCATAAAGCGCTGTAACCGGTGAAAGTGCCGATCTCCAAAATACGGCGGGGCTGTATCATGCAACTGACCATCTCCAGCAACTTGCCCTGGAGTGGGCCGCTGAGCATCACAGCTTCTGCGTGATGCTGTGTTGTGTAGTCATTGATCTCTTTTAACATTTCATCTTCCGGCGAAGAATAGGTCTCTGCATACTGCTGGACACGGTGATGGATTAGTTCCACTGGATTTTTGTACAAAGATATACTCCGTAAGAGGTTTTTCCCGCAGATCACGCAGATTTAAGCGCAGATGCACGCGGATTTTCTTTTTAAACAAGAGAAAAATCTCCATGCGATACAAAGAGAACCAATTTACTTTAATCAAAACATGTCATGTTAGAAAATGATGTTTCTTACCTGATAAGAAAAGCAATTTTTAAGGTTTATAATAACTTGGGGCCAGGTCTTTTTGAATCAGTTTATATACGTGCATTAGTTTTTGAATTGAATAAATTAGGGTTATCTGTGAAGACAGAGGTGGCAATCTCCATGGTCTATGAAGGGATAAAATTTGATGCAGGCTACCGTGCGGATATTATAGTAAACGATATCGTAATAATTGAAGTTAAGTCAATAGAAGCTTTAGCTGAAGTTCACCACAAACAACTATTAACCTACCTGAGCTTATCAGGCTTAAAACTTGGCCTTCTCGTTAATTTTAATTCAGCCGATATTACGCAATCAATTATCCGCAAAGTAAACAGGCTTTAATTGATCAGCGAGATCAGCGAATTAATCTGCGTACATCTGCGGGAAACACTACGACGGTTGACTTATTTCCTTTGGTTTTGAAATTCTCAAAAGCCACAAGAATGTCAGCAGGCCGTTAATGATGAGCAATTCTATTCCCACCTGTATCCATGAAAAATACTGATGGAAACATTTTGAGTACCAGGAACCAAACATTATCACTCCATCCCCTTATCCTCTATGGATATGATCTTTCCCCCTTCCCAGCAGAGGTTGTATTTTCTCTTTGTCATGCCGGAATTGCAGCGCAGCAGGTAGCAATTGCCATTGGCTTCCATCACTTCGGGGTCCTTCAGGTCATACATGTCCATATCCTGGTCTTCCAAACCGGGTTTACCAAAACTCTCCAGTGCAATGGTTACCGAAGCGGACTTTCCGTTCAGGTTGTTCATAAAATCCTGCATTTCGGTGCTTACCTGTACTGATGATTTTTTTTCTCCTTTTCCGCCGCAGGCGGTAATAAATGATAAGGCTGCAAATACTGAAAGGGTGAATAATACTTTTTTCATGGTGGTTATTTTTTGATTTAAATGTAAGACTCGTTTTTTTACCTTTTATGCTGCTTTCAGCTCCGAACTGCCCGCCCGCCTGGAGATCATCCACAAACCTGCAAACGTAAACAGCCCGTTTATCAGGATGAGTTCGTTGCCGATCTTATAACCATTGAACAGGCTGTCTGAAATACTTTGCAGGCCCAGCGATACATGCAGTTTGACCTCGTACCAGGCCGGGTTGCTCAGCATATCCAGGCCCAGCGCCAGCAGCGGTGCAATGATGCAGACCGTCCAGATCTTTCTGTCATTCAGTTTCCGCTTTGTTAATATGCCAAAGGCAAACAGACCCAGCAATGGCCCGTAGGTAATGCCGGCAAATTTCAGGATGAAATCAATGATAAGCTTGTCGTTGATCCATTTGAACAATAGCACCATCAGGAAGAACACCGCCGCAAATGTAAAATGCACTTTCAACCTTGTTCTTTTCTTTGCTTTTTCGGTAGCCTCTCTTTTCTTTAGCCCGAGTATGTCAATACAAAAACAGGATGTAAGGGAGGTGATGGCACCGTCCACACTGGGAAACAGCGCCGATATCAGGGCAATGATAAAAATGATACCGATAGTACCGCTGAAAACTTCACTGAGGGCAATGGTGGGGAACAGGTCATCCGGCGGCACACTGATCCCTTTTTCGGCTGCATAGAGATAAAGCACACCACCCAGCACCAGGAAGAGGAAGTTGACCACCATCAGCACCGCCGTAAAGGTCATCATGTTCTTTTGTGAGCCTTTCAGCGTTTTCACACTGATGTTCTTCTGCATCATTTCCTGGTCAAGCCCCGTCATGGCAATGGCGATGAACATGCCCCCCAAAATATGCTTGAGTGCAAAAGAGCCCGCCTTTACATCCCAGTTAAAGATCTGCGTGTAGCCTTTATCGGCCATCATACTGAAGGCGCCGCCGAAATCAGTGCCCAGCGCTTTTACGATAACGATGATACAGACCACCAGCCCCGTAAGCATACCGGTTGTCTGCAGGGTATCGGTATAGATGATCGTTTTTACACCGCCTTCAAAAGTGTAGAGCAGGATAAGGACCAGTATCACCAGCGCTGTGGCCTCAAAGGGTATTCCCATTTTATTGAAGATGAAGATCTGCAGCACACTGATCACCAGGTAAAGCCTTGCTGTAGCCCCCACCGTCCTGGAAAGGATGAAAAAGAAAGCCCCTGCTTTGTGCGCATTGATGCCAAACCTTTTTTCCAGGTAGGTGTAGATGCTGGTGAGGTTCATGCGGTAATACAACGGCAGCAGCACAAAGGCAATGACCAGGTAGCCCAGCAGGTAACCCAGTACGATCTGGAAATAATAAAAATTGCCGGTACCCACACCCCCGGGGACACTTACAAAAGTGACTCCGCTGAGTGAGGTACCGATCATACCAAAAGCCACCAGCATCCAGTTGCTGTTGCGGTTGCCGATGAAGAAGGATTCATTATTCGAATTACGGGAAGTATACCAGGCCACTCCCAGTAACAGGAGAAAATAACCGATCACAAAAACAAAAAGAAGGGTTGTAGACATACGATAGTGTTTCTGTTACTTAATCATTATGAATACGGAATGTGTATTACTGAATTTTGAAGGTAAAGAAATTTATTCTCCCTTTGCCGCAATTTATACCATATGACTGTACAATCACTTGCTGTTTTCTGCGGATCAAAAACCGGAACCAATCCTGTCTTTACGGCACATGCTGCTGAACTGGGAAAATTGCTGGCCAGCAATAATATCAGGCTGATCTATGGCGGTGGCAGCGCAGGGCTGATGGGTGTGCTGGCCGACAGCGCCATGCAGCACGGCGGAGAGGTAACAGGTTTCATCCCGAAACTGCTGCTGGAATGGGAAGTGCAGAACCGGGGTATCACCGAGCTGATCATCTGTGATGATATGCATGAAAGGAAGAAAAGGATCTACAGCGTAAGCGATGCAGCGGTGATATTAGCCGGTGGTTTCGGTACCCTGGATGAGCTGTTTGAGATCGTAACCTGGAACCAGCTCACCATACACGACAAGGAGATCTATATCCTGAATTCCGGCGGTTTTTATAACCAACTCGTGGAGCATATCGGACTGATGAAACAGGACGGCTTTTTGTATGAAGATGCGATGCAAAGGATCACGGTCATTCAAACACCCGCTGAGTTATTATCGTATTTACATTAACAGATCAGCTTACATTAATCTTTCTTTCTTCCGGGATAAAAAATAAACCCGGTGCGGAATACGGGCAGCACCCTGCCAAACTCGTCACGGTAAGGCGAGTTGATGTCGTTCAGCGCATCGATCATGATGCTGGTATAAAACT
Organism: Chitinophagaceae bacterium; assembly: GCA_031395125.1. Lineage (GTDB taxonomy): Bacteria > Bacteroidota > Bacteroidia > Chitinophagales > Chitinophagaceae > JJ008. The sequence continues at coordinate 5,447 of JANNUI010000006.1, forward strand.
GCGACTGCCCGATGACCCTGCTGCCATAGCCCAGCCCTACCAGCAAACTGCCGGCATTGTATTTTTGTTTATTGCCTATCACCCCGTTGATCTTCTCGCTGTAGGAAATGGCATTGTATTCGTACTGCCCGCCGATAAATATCATCCGCACCGGCCAGATGCGAACAAAGGGGCCGCCGCCAAGCGCCAGGTATCTTGCGGTGCTGTTGGTGAACTGGTCCCGCTGGGTGATATAAGTGAGGTTGGTGGCGATGCCAGCATCCAGGAATTTATTGATGCTGTAGCCCACTTCGGGGTTTAACCCGATGATGAAGCCGTTGGAGAAGCCCAGGTTGATGCCCGATCCGATAAAAAGATGGTCGGATTTCCAGCCGCCTTTTTCTTTGTCTTCATCCTGTGCATGCAGCAGTGAAACAGCTTTTGTCAGTAACAATAAGGACAGAATAAGTTTTTTCATGATCAGGGGTATTTAGCTTAGAGACGCCATTTACTGTTGGCAGGTTTATTCCGAAGGGAATATTTTACCTGCATTTAAGATATTATTCGGATCAAAGATCCTCTTGATGTCCCGCATCAGCCGGAGCTGGGTGTCTTTGAACACAATATCCATATAGGGTTTTTGTATCAGCCCGATGCCATGCTCGCCGCTGATAGTGCCGCCTAATTGATGCACCAGTTCAAACAACTCCCGCAGCGCTCCGGTCATCACCGGGTTGCCATGGCTGTTGGGTATGCCTTCTTTTTTAATCCGGATATGCAGGTTGCCATCGCCGGCATGGCCATAGCACACCACATCAAAGTCATGTTTCCTGCCCACCTCCTTCACTCCTTTTATCAGCGCAGGCAGTGCTGCCCTTGGCACTACGGTATCTTCTTCGATCGTATAACCATCCAGCTTAACGGCCTCGGCTACTTTGCGGCGCAGTTTCCAGAGTTCCGCTTTCTGCTGTGCATCATCTGCAAAATAGATCTCGCCGGTATCATATTTTGTTAAGAGTTCTCCAATGGCTTCCATCTCTTTCATCAGCACTTCCATATCGTTACCGTCCACTTCAATGATAAGGTGTGCTTCGGTATCATCGGTAACCGGCACGGCGCTGCTGTCCACCATGCGGCTTACGATCTTCAGGGCATTGATCTCCACCAGTTCCATGGCGCTGGGCGTAAAGCCGGCCCGGAAAATAGCACTGACAGCCTCCCCTGCCTGCTCCAGGCTGCGAAAAGGTACCAGCATCAGCAGGTCATGTTTGGGGTAAGGTATCAGCCGCAAAACTATTTTTGTAACAATGCCCAATGTTCCCTCACTGCCAACAATTAATTGTGTCAGGTTGTAACCCGTGGAATTCTTCAGCACATTCGCCCCGGTCCATATGATTTCCCCGGTAGCCAATACCACTTCAAGGTTCAGAACATAATCTTTTACCACACCATATTTCACGGCTTTAGGGCCCCCGCTGTTCTCAGCAATGTTTCCGCCAATGAAACAGGAGCCGCGGCTGGCAGGATCAGGCGGATAAAACAACCCTTTTTCTTTTACTGTATTCTGCAGCACTTCCGTTATCACACCGGGCTCGGTGATCACCTGCAGGTTTCGTTCATCTATCTGCAGGATAGTGTTCATCCTTTCTGTGGATAGTAATACTCCACCCAAATGCGGCAACGCACCTCCGCTGAGCCCGGTGCCGGCGCCACGTGGTGTGACAGGTATCTTTTCTTTATTACAGATCTTTAATAGTTCACTTATTTCTTCTGCTGTGCGGGGTTTGATGACCACATCCGGCAGGTAGTGCAGGTCCTCTGTTTCATCATGCGAATAATGATGAAGGGATACTTCATCCAGCAAGACGAATTTTTCACCCACAATCTTTTTAAAAGAACTGACCAGTTCTGCCCTGAATGACCTGCTGGTGGTTGTTTGCATTATATAGTTTTTAATTTACCAAGTACAAAAATCGGAGTTACCGGTGAGAATATGCACGCCTTTCTGTATTTTCGTTCTTCATTCAACCCGGCTATAAACAAGTTTAGCACAATTACCATAAAGCATTTCTATCAAAGTATACATGGTTGGTTCACATTTCCAGAACTATACTCACAGATGGCATCACAGTTTCCCGATGGAAGTCATTTTGTAGAAATAGGGGCCTGGAAAGGTAAAAGCGCTGCTTTTATGGCAGTAGAATTGATCAATAAGAAAAAGAAGATCAGGTTTGATTGTGTGGATACCTGGGAAGGCTCTCCTGAACATCTTGAAGTGGGGGGCGAGGCTTGGGAGCCTAACCTGGTTACCAATAAAGAATGGATCTGGAAATCTTTTAATGCGAACATAGAACCGGTAAAAAATATCATTACCCCGATAAGAAAACCTTCATTAGAAGCGGCATCTATGTATCCCGATGAAAGCCTTGATTTTGTTTTTATAGATGCGTCGCATGATTACTTTAATGTTACGAATGATATAACAGGCTGGTATCCCAAAGTAAAATCAATAACAGGGATCATGGCAGGACATGATTATTCCTGGGGACCGGAAGTTAAACGGGCCGCTGATGATTTTTTCAAATCCAGGAATATGGTTATTAAAGAACAGGAAGGCTGCTGGGTAGTTGCTAAAAAGCAATAATAAAAATTATCCCCAATAAATAAGTTCGGAAAGAGAGTTAATATTTAAACGAAGGGCACATAGCATCCCGGCGGTTGCCATTGTAACGGTCCACCACCCCCTGCTTGATAAGGGAGAATTCAAAACCGCCCCTGCCGTTATTGAAATTGCTGAGCGATGAAGAAGTGACATCGTAGCTGAATGTGAATGTGAGGTCTTTGTATCCCAGTCCCACCATGGGGATGATAGCATCTTTATACCGGTAATAAACACCGGCTATCAGTATTTTCTCGCCATCGCCGGAGGCATTATAATGCGCATTCAGTCCGCCAACGATCTCATAAGCATTTGCCTGCAGGGAACCATACAGGTTCGGATTGACGATCACCCTGTCGTTTAGTTTGAAACTGCCGTTCAGGAAAGCTGTATAACGCACGGGTATGCGGTTGTTCACACCTGGTTGTTCATTGAAGAAAGATTCTTTGGGCCTGTTTACATGCATGGCCGAAAAACCGGCATTGAGGTAAATATTGTTACTGGGGAAATAAGCGTAGTTCATCCCCACCTGCATATCTATATAGCTGATGTTGCTGGCATCGAGTTTTGGCGCAGTGCCGGTTTGGTGTACGTCAAAGAATTTTCCGTTCCACTGGCTGGGAAAAGTAAGATTGCTGGTGCTGATCCGTTTGTTGGCCCAGCCTGCATTAAAACCAAGGCTTACCAAACTTCCGGCATTGATCATCTGGTGATAGGCCACCGAACCATATATTTTGGTGGATGTAAGCACACTGGTGCCCGCTACATCCCGCAAAATAACACCGCCAACCCCCAGCCAGCCTGTATTATCGCTGTTCTGCATGGTTTGCCAGTCGCCATAAGCACTCATGGTTTTATAAGGAAAGGCTGTAACAGACGCCCACTGATTGCGGTAGTTTACCCCGAGCCGGTAATCACCATCAGGAATAAAACCGGTATTAGCAGGATTGGTGAGCAATGGTGAATTGAAAAACTGGGAGAAATGCAGATCCTGAGAGGAAGCTGCGAGCCATGAGCCATGAGCTGCGAGCAATATAATGATGAACTGTATGTTTTTCTTAAGCCTCATTTTCAAATTTTCAAATTTGCACATTGTCACATTACTATCTTATTAACGTCAGATCTCCCTTTTTAGTTGTTTTGGCGCCGTCTGTAAACTCCACATTTAACGTATAAACATATACATCCATCGGTTGCACCACGCCTTTCACTTTTCCATCCCATCCCTGGAAACGGTTGTTGGTCTCAAATACTTTCTGCCCCCAGCGGTTCCAGATGGAGAAGGTCATTTTGCCAATGCCAAATCCCCGCACCAGCACCACACTGTTCTCATCATTACTCAGCGGCGTAAAAGCATTGGGCACATCCACCAGCGGATCTATGATGGCCCTTACCGGCTGGCAAATGGTACTGTCGCAGCCCACAGCATTATAAGCAGTGAGGCAGGCATTGAAAGTACCGGTTGCATTATACTGGTGCTTTACAGGTCCCCTTGAAGTAGTGAATAAACTGTCACCATCCCCAAATACCCATTTGAAATTTACTGCATCAACAGAGGAAAGATTGCTGAAGGTAGTGGGTGTATTGACCAGCGGCGGATCAGGCGCCGTGGTGAATGCAGGTATGGGGTCATTATAAACCGTTATAGTGAATGTAGTATCATGGTTCACATTGCAGGTGCCCGGGTTGGTGGCTGTCAGCCGGATAGTATAGGTTCCGGCATTCTGGTACAGGTGTGTGGGGTTCTCCAGTGTGGATGTATTGCTGCCAGAACCCGGGTCGCCAAAATCCCAGAGCCATGAAACGGCATTTAATGATCCACTGTTGATCTGGGCATTGTAAGGTGCACAACCATTGGCCGGCGTTTGTATTATCGCTCTCACATTATCTGCAATACTGATGGTGAAAGCGCTGTCTTCAGGGTTGTTGCAATAAGTGGTGTCTTTTAATATCAGCCTGGCCAGATAGGTTCCGGTTGCAGGATAGGTATGCAATACCGCATTGGCAGCACCGATCAGCGCCGGCACACGGGGGCTTCCGTCGCCAAAATCCCAGACCATGGAAGTATCCAGTATCGGTTTGGTAACATCGCTGCTGATAGAATTATTGATGAACTGGTAAGTGAATTTGGGGCAGCCGGGACCAAATGGCGCCCATGCAGGAAGCAAGCTGGCCCGCACATCCCCCACCCGGATATTCATAAAAGAAGAATCCCTGAGATTGCAGGAGTTGGGATCTATCGCCACCAGCATCACCGGGGCTACACCAATATTGTTATACGTAAAGGAAGCATTCGGAGTAGTGGTTATAAGATCGGGGGGGGTGCCCGGTACATAGTTGAAATACCATTCATAACTCAACGCAGTGCCGATGGAGTCAATAAAATCTACCTTTAAAGGCACACAGCCTGCCGTATCCCTGTTTCCGTTAATATCCGATCTTACTTCACCATCTACACCAGCAAGGTCGAGGTCTAATTTCAGCATGGCAAGGTTACAACCGGCACCGGTGGCCGTGTTGGTGGTTGACCATGCTCCTGATGTGGTGGGGAATAATGGCCTTCCTGTGGGGTCGAGGTTACAGTTGGCGCAGATAGCCTGGTAGATCACCCCGTTTCTGTCGAACCGGCTGGTGCCGCCATCCACATGGTCGCATCCGGCATTCGGCCTGTTGAACTCGCCAAAGAAACTGCCGAACAATTGCTGCGTGGCGTCTCTTTTTAAAACAAAGAAGTAAAAATCTTTTCCGTCAGTATTTGATTTGATGGCATCGGCCGTTACCGGCAAACCACTGGTACCGGCACTGCCAAATGCGTTGTTGCTTCCATAAAAACCACCCCAGCCGGATACATAAACATTCTCACACCTGTCAACCAAAAAAGCAGTAATGGATATATTGGGAGTTACTGAGCCTGAACCAAAACAGGTGGAATAAACATAACTGGACAGATCAGGCCGCATTTTGCAGATGAATTGTTTGCCCCCTGCATTACTGTATATGGCATTCTGTACCGGCCAGTTACCCGTGGTTTGGCCGGTGATATAAGGAAAGCCACTGTTATCAAACTGGATCCCAAAAACCTGGTCTCTTCCGGGTGTGCCGATAAAAGTAGAACGGAGGATGCTTGCGCCGTTACTGCTGATAATGGCGACAAAACCGTCAATGCTTCCGTTGTTCACAGATCCGATCGTTCCTGTTTCATTTCCCGGAAAAGAAGGAGAATCGCTTTCTGTTCCCCCGGCTACATAGATATTTCCATTGGGGGCTACAGATAAGACATACGCCGCATCATTGCTATTGCCACCGAGGAAGCTGGAAAAAATAACGGTGGACAGGTCGGGAGATAATTTGATCAGTACCCCATCCTGGCTGCCGCCGGGTGTGCTTTGAAAAACAGCACCTCTTACAGGAAAATTATTAGCGGATATATTGCCGGTGGATTGTGTGCAGGAAGCCACCAGTACATTTCCTGCTGCATCGAGTATCACTTCACTACGGCCATCATCGCCATAATTTTGCTGAAGGGAGTTGGGGCTTCGGGTTGTGGAGATATTAACTCCGTCCCATGATGTGCCCCCGATCCTTTTGGAGCCGATGATGTTGGTGCCTGCAGCATTTAATTTGGTGACCACAATGTCATAATCAGCGCATGGCCCTACTATACCGGCAGCACCGCCTGTAACCGGATAAGAGCCCACTCCGCCAACAGGAGAGTTACTTCTGCCAGCCAGCACCAGGTTGCCCGAATTATCCACGATCAGGCTGTGTGGCTGTTCGTTACCTGAACCACCCACATAGGTGGCATAAATTCTTGCAGCACCGCCGGGTGATAATTTAATGATCCCTATATCAAAGTTTCCTCCCTGGAAATTGGTCTGGTAAGCGCCTGAAGATACTGGAAAGCCGGGGTCATGTACAATGCCGCCCCCATACATACTTCCATCAGGTCCGTAGGTAGCGGTATAACCCCAGTTATCGGCCGAACTGCCGGAGAAAGAGCAGAACACAACAAAGGGGTCAATGATCAGGGTGGAGTTGCGGTCGTAATTCTTTACATCAAATCTCACCACATTATCTTTCACCACATATTTGCAACTGATCTCTTCTTTACCTGTCAGGCCTGCCTGGTAGGTATAAGGTGATGATTCTTTCAATTCACCTACTGATGTGGAAATTGCCAGTTCCTTGTTCTTCACCTGCAGCTTGTCAACCCCCTCATAC
>JANNUI010000008.1:0-1860 GCA_031395125.1 Chitinophagaceae bacterium
GTTCGAGGTAACGCAACCATGTCGATAGCGCGAGGATGTCCATCTGCCTGCCGGCATCGTTAACGTAAAATTCGCGTTGAACGTCGAAGCCCGCCGCCGACAGCACGTTGGCAAGGCTTGCGCCAAAAGCAGCGCCGCGGCCGTGGCCGACATGCAACGGCCCGGTCGGGTTGGCCGAGACGAATTCAACCTGGATTTTCTTGCCCTCCCCCGCGCGGCTGCGGCCGTAATCGATGCCCCGGGCCAGAATGTGCGGCACGATCGCGCAGCGGATGGCGGGCTGCAGAAAAATATTGATGAACCCCGCGCCTGCAATCTCGGTCTTGGTGATATACGGCGACGCGGGCAGTGCAGCGATGAGCGCGGCCGCGACGTCGCGTGGATTGCGTTTAAGCGTTTTCGCCAATTGCATCGCGACGCTGCAGGAGTAATCGCCGTGCAGCGCCTGCCTGGGGCGCTCGACCACAACGGATATGCGCTCGTGCGTGATCGTCGCGGCCGCTGCTTGCAGTATGCTCGCCACATGCGCGCGCAAATCGGGGAAAGCCTCGTTCGTCATGAGTGACCGTCAGATGGTGCTACCGGGCACGGGCGCGCCAGCAGGTAAAAAGTTGCGAATTCTAGCATGTAGCCGAATACCGGCCGTCGCGTGCGGTATCAGAGTTCGAGCGGGTCGACGTCGAGCGCCCAGCGCACATTTCGCGTACCCGTGCTATCGAGGCGCTCGCGCCACATGCGCAGGAACTTCTGTAATGCAGTGCGCGAGCGCGCCTGTATGGTCAAATGCGCGCGTTCGAGACCCGCCAGACGGACAAGGTTGGCGGGGACGGGGTCATATAACGTGACCGTGCTCTCGATGCCGCCCGCAAGGCGTGTCGCGTGTGCCAGAAAGCGTAACGCATCCTCTAGCCGCGCGGCTTCGGCACGCAGTGCTGCCTGATGTACGAATGGCGGAAAGCCGGCCTGTTTGCGTTCCGCCAGAAGGTCACGCGCGTAAGACGGATAATCATGACGGCGCAATGCCTGATACAACGGGTGCATGGGAAACTCGGTCTGTATCAGAACCCGTCCGCGCAGGGTGCTGCGGCCAGCGCGTCCGGCGACCTGGGTCAGGCGCGCGAACAGGCGTTCGCCCGCGCGAAAATCGGTGCTATACAGAGAGCTGTCGGCATTGATGACGCCGACCAGGTTGAGTTGTGGAAAATCGTGCCCTTTTGCAAGGATCTGGGTGCCAACCAGGATATCGACCTCCTGTGCACGGATCTGGCTGTGCATCGCCTGCCAGGCATGTTTGCGGCGCGTGCTGTCGCGGTCAACGCGCAGGATGCGCGCAGCCGGAAATGCGCGCGCCAGGGTGGTTTCGACGCGTTGCGTTCCTTGGCCCAGCGGCAGCAGATCCTGGTTGCCGCATTGCGGACATGCGGCGTGGACGGGTTCCCGGTGGCCGCAGTGATGGCAGTGCAATCGCCGGTCTATCGCATGCAGGACGAGCTTGGCGGAGCAGCGATGGCAGTCTGCGGTCCAACCGCAACTGCGGCAGATCAGCACCGGCGCGTAGCCGCGGCGGTTGATGAATATCAGGCTCTGTTCGCCGCGCTGCATGGTTTCGCTGATTGCCTGCAGCAGGCCCTGCGACAGACCGGAGACGAGCGGGGACTGCCGGGTATCTACAAACTCGATGTCCGGGGGCATCGCGTTGACACGCTGAGCGAGCGTCAACAGGCGATAACGGCCGTTCAATGCCTGTTGAAAAGTTTCCAGCGCCGGCGTAGCCGAGCCGAGAATGATCGGAACCGCGCGTTGTTTTGCGCGGACCAGGGCAAGGTCGCGCGCCGAGTAGCGCAGCCCTTCCATCTGCTT
>JANNUI010000010.1:0-15828 GCA_031395125.1 Chitinophagaceae bacterium
CGAAGATGTGGACACAGCTGTTTTGAAAGAACTGATAAGTACAGCGTTTAAGCGGATGAAAGTGATAATCGGCAAAGAAAAATTATTCATCAATTAATAAAATTGTAAAGATGAAACACGCTATAAGCTGGTTTGAAATACCCGGTACCGATATAGAAAGGGCCACAAAATTCTATGAAACAATTTTCAGCATAAAACTCAACCCGCTGGACCTTCCCAATATTAAAATGAGGATGTTCCCGATAGACAACCCGATGGAAGGTATCGGGGGTGCCGTGGTGGATAGTGGCGGTTTCCATAAACCCTCGGTCACGGACGGGCCGCTGATCTACCTGAACGGCAACCCTGATCTTCAAATTATTCTAGACAGGGTGGAAGCGGCCGGGGGAAAGATCATGGTGCCAAAAACAGAGATCAGCCCTGAATACGGCTTTATGGCTGTATTCACTGATACAGAAGGTAACCGTATTGCCTTACATTCAGTCCCTGAAAAATATTTATAAACATCCTTGCTCCCCTTTAGGGGATGGGGCAAAACACATACCATGATAGTATTGTATATCATTCTCGGACTTATTGTCTTGTTACTGCTGGCCGGACTTATCATCAGTAAAGACATAAAAGCCACAAGAGAAATTGTAATTAATAAGCCACTTGGGGAAGTGTTTAGTTATATTAAGTATTTAAAGAACCAGCAGAACTACAGCAAATGGGCCAGCCTGGACCCCTCCATGAAAAATGAATACCGCAGTACTGATGGTACTGTTGGTTTTGTAAACGCATGGGAGGGAAACAAGAAAGTAGGCACGGGCGAACAGGAAATAACAGGTATCGTGGAAGGCAAAAGCCTCTCCACTGACCTGCGGTTTATCAAGCCCTTCAAATCATTGGCAAAAGCAGTGATGGCCACCGAAGCGGCGGGAGAGAATGCCACAAAAGTTTCCTGGGGTTTTGAGAGCAAAATGAATTACCCCATGAATGTGATGAAGTTATTCATGAACATGGAAAAGGCCGTCGGCAATGATTTTAGTACAGGGCTGCAAAATTTGAAAACATTGATGGAAAAATAACTGATCATGTCAAACTTTGACTGGAAAACATTTACAACCCGTGTGCCTGTAAACGCACCCGTTGACAAACTGTATGGGTGCTGGGCCACCCGGGAGGGAATTGAATCCTGGTTCCTCCGGTTAAGTGAATACAAAAAACCGGATGGAAGTTTGAGAAAGGAAAACGAATCAGTACAAAAGGGTGACAGCTACCAATGGCGTTGGCATGGCTGGCCGGATGATACTGCAGAGCAAGGAGAAATATTAGACTGTAACGGGAGAGATTATTTTAAGTTCAGCTTTGGTAAGGCCGGGAACTGTACTGTAACAATAAAAGAGGAACATAATCAAACAATAGTTGAACTGCTGCAGGACGAAATTCCTGATGATGAACATGGGAGACAGTATTACCAGCTTGGGTGTAAGACCGGCTGGACATTCTATCTCGCCAACCTGAAATCATTGCTGGAAGGGGGTATCGATTTACGGAACAGAGATGAAAATCTGAAGAATGTAATTAACTCCTGATAGGTATGGCATACAACGGGAAACTGGCCGATATGACAAGGGAGCTCATTTCTCTTACCCATAAAAAGGTGACCGAAAAGGCCATGTTTGGTGGTCTTTGTTTTATGGTGAATGATAAAATGTGCGTAGGAGTAGAAAAAGACCGGCTGATGGTACGGCTTGATCCGGCTAAATATGAAGAAGTGATGGAACAAGAAGGCTGCAAACCCATGGACTTCACCGGGAAAGTGATGAAAGGCTTTGTATTTGTAGATGCTGATGTATTAACTACCAAAAAGAAACTGGCGTACTGGCTGCAACTGGCACTTCAATTCAATATGGTTGCCAAATCAAGCAAAAAACTTGCAAAGAAAGCAGGGAAGAAAAAATGACACTGGAGGGTATTCAAAAAATCTGCAACAGTTTTCCCGATGTTACCGAAGACATCAAATGGGAAGACCACCTGTGTTTTAATGTGGGGGGTAAGATGTTCCTGATCACATCTCCGGATCTCTCCCCGGTCACAGCTTCTTTCAAAACCTCGGAAGAAAAGTTCAATGAACTATCGGAAAGAGAGGGCTTTAAACCCGCGCCATACCTGGCCAAACATAAATGGGTATTTGTAGATAGTATCAGCCGGATGAATAACAGGGAATGGAAGGAGCTGCTGGAATTATCATACAACATCATAAAAGCAAAGCTGCCTAAAAAGAAAAAATGAAATTTGTCCTAAGCAAGTCATACGAAATACTGGAGAGAACACCCGCTGTGCTGAAAGTGTTGCTCAGCAACCTTAGTGATGATTGGGTGATGGAGAATGAAGGCCCTGAAACCTTTTCACCTTTTGGCGTAGTGGGGCACCTGATCCAGGGAGAGAAAACTGACTGGGCTGCCCGGACAAAAATCATCCTGGAATTTGGTTTGTCAAAGCCATTTGAACCCTGGGACAGGTTTGCACAATATGAGGAATGCAACGGAAAAAGTTTACAGCAGTTGCTGGATGAGTTTGAGCAATTGCGGAAGGATAATCTTACCTGGCTGCAATCGCTCCGGTTAACGGAAAATGACCTGGATAAAAAAGGGGTGCATCCTTCACTCGGAGAAGTAACGCTGAGAAACCTGCTGGCCACCTGGGTGGCGCATGACCTGACGCATATAGCACAGGTAACAAGGGTGATGGCCAGGCAATATAAAGAAGAGATGGGGCCCTGGCCGGAGTTTTTCAGAATATTGAGTTTTTAGTTTTGTTCACCAACAACAGCAAAACATATGACTTCCGACTTTTCATTCTGGATATGGGGCGCCATTATTGCCCAGGGGCTTACGGCCATCTTTCATTCATTGAGTTTTATCAGCAAGCCAAAGCCACGAAATGATACTGAAAAACAGTTAATTGACCTGCTCGAAAATTACAGGATGGATATGGGTGGCGGAATCAAACGCAGTTTTGGCAACTTATTTACCGGTGTCAGCATCTGTTTTACGTTTATTTATGTACTGGGCGCCGCACTGAATTTCTTTTTTCTGAAGTCGGGCATCTCTCCTGCCGTATGGGATGGATTTTTACTGATCCAGGTGATCATTTATGGTATTGTTTTCCTGATGCAGATACGTTTTACTTTTTGGCCGCCTATCATTGTGACCGGCCTGGTCTTTATTTTCTTACTGGGTTCTTATATCTTTAAGTAACAAACATTACCAATGCAATCGAAAGCAACAACTGTAGACACTTACCTGGCTGAACTGCCGGAAGACAGGCAAAAGGCGATGGCCGAGCTTCGCAAAGTGATCAAAAAAACCTGCCTAAAGGGTTTAAAGAAGGAATGGGATATGGAATGGCAGGCTGGAGCGTGCCTCATTCATTATACCCGTCGGGGTATCATTGCACTCCTGAACTGCCGTTACCTTTTATGGGTATTGCATCTCAAAAGAATTTTATAGCTATCTATCATATGGGAGTGTACGCCGACCCAAAACTTCTGAAATGGTTTACAGAAGCCCATGCAAAAGCATCACCCAAAAGACTGGATATGGGCAAAAGCTGTATCCGGTATAAAAAACCGGAAGATATTCCGTACAAACTCATTGGAGAACTTGCCTCTAAAATTACACCAGAAAAGTGGATCAGTATTTACGAGACAAACTTTAAAGAAAGCCGGAAGAAAAAATGATTCTGCAATTTCATATACCACCTGCACCACTAAACAATTATATTGAACTGATCACCTATTATAAAGGATACAATCCGCCACATACGATTGAACGTTTATTACCCGATGGGGGAATTGATCTGATCATCGACCTCACTGCTGTTCCCAAATACATTTATGATAACGATACATTGAAAGAGGTACAGTCCTGCAAAAAGGCATGGATCTCCGGTATGCGAACAGAATATATTTCCATTCAGGCAAAGTCGGATGAATCTGAGATGATGGTGATACGTTTCAGGCCGGGCATGGCCTCGTCTTTTTTGCATATGCCGGCGCTGGAGATAAAAAACAGGGTGGTGGATGCTGAACTGGTGTTTGGGAATGAATTTTTATCATTCCGGGAACAACTTTTGGAAAAACCCGGGCCGGATGAAAAATTTGCAATAGCAGAAACTTATTTACTCGGCCGCATCAAAAACCACTTTGAGGTTCACCCGGCTATCCAATATTGCATTTCAACAATTGGCAATAGCCCCTCGCAGGCCTCTATCCGTGAGATCACCTATAAAACCGGATACAGCAACAAGCACCTTATCAGCCTATTTGGAAAGTATGCCGGCATAGGCCCTAAAAAATATGTCAGTGTACTGAAATTTCAGCAGGCTGTGATGTTATTGGAGAAAACCCCCGGACATATTAACTGGCCTGGCCTGGCACTGGACTGCGGCTATTACGACCAGGCACATTTCATCAATGAATTTAAAAGGTTCTCCGGCTTCAACCCTTCCGCCTATATGGATGTCAAAGGAGATTATATCAATTATATCCCCGTCCGCTGACAGGTTAATTTTTTACAATGCGGCCTCAATAGTTTTCAATAATTTGCTCCAAACAAACGAATAATATGGGCACCACATCAATTGACAAGGCCACACAAACCCAGATCGCCAATATTGAAAAGAACACCGGCAAAAAACTGGAGGAGTGGATTGCAATCGTTAACAAATCTGGTTTTGCGAAACATGGCGAGCTGGTGAATTTCTTAAAGGGAAAGCATGGCTTTTCCCACGGCAACGCCAATGTAGTGGTACACTTCGCCAAACAATCACATGCCGGTGCGGCTGAGAACAGCGATGACCTGATCACAGAGCAATACAAAGGAAAAGAGAACCTGAAACCCTGGTATGACAGGATCATGGCTGAAATTAATAAGCTGGGGAAGGATGTGGAAGTGGCGCCTAAGAAAGCCTATGTGAGTTTGCGCAGGAAGAAACAGTTTGCCCTTATTCAGCCATCCACCAAAGACAGGCTGGATGTGGGACTGAATATAAAAGGCGTGGCGCCTTCCGGTAATGTGGAAGAAGGCGCTAAGTGGAATGCGATGTGTACACACCGTATAAGGGTTGAAGATGAAAAAACGATCAATAAGGACCTGATTAACTGGGTAAAAAAGGCTTACGACCAGGCAGGATAGTATTACGATTAGCAAGATTAAAATTTGAGCATGAAGAGCCCCCTGATCATCACATTATTATTTTCCTTTTTCTCAGCTGCTGCGCAAAAGCAGTACAAAATAGTTTACAATGTATTAGAAGACCGGGAAAAGGACAATTATGAAGTGTACAGCATGAATATGGATGGCAGCGGTAAAATGAATCTGACCAATACACCCGGTGTGGAGTGGGCGTATTATGCGTATACTGACAAAGTGTATTTTATCAGTGACAAGGATACCTGCCACCGTTGTTATTTTCTATACGAAATGGATGCAGAGGGAAATAATAAGCGCAGGATCACCAACCTGCAACTGGAAGACAGTTGGATGGGTAGCCGCCATAACGGGACAGAAATGATCGTACTTGGAAGGATAGGAAAAACGGTCAGAAACCAGCTGTTTCTTATCGATCTGACCAGCGGGTCATACAGACAGATCACAGAGGATACGTTGTCTACAAAACGAGACCCCTTTTTTCTACCCGGAGGTGAAGAAGTAGTAATGGCCTACCGTCCTGATAAGAACCTGAGAAAAACAGTACCGGATGAGTTGTGGAAATTCAACCTGGAAGAAATGAAGGACGGTGCCGTTAGGCTGGGTGCCAATAAAATTCAGCTCACAACTTTTCCAAAGTCAGATACCAGCACACAGTGGTTTGATTACCATGCCGGGCCGCCTCAGTGGAACAGTAAGTATAAATTCATCAGCTATCTTTCAAAACAAAACAGACAATCGCAGATCTATGCAATAACAAAGGATGGAAAAAAACAATGGCAGATCACATCCGGCGATCTCAGCAGCGGTTACCACAGCTGGAGCAGCGACGGGAAATGGCTGGCCATGGATAAAAACACCCATGACGGGAAGAACTTTGATATTTACCCGATGAATTACAAGTCCAAAAAAGAGACCCGCATCAGTGACGGGGATAAATCTGAAATGGCCCCTGTGATCGTGGGAGTAAAAAAACAATAATACCCTTTCCATTAATGGAGTTTATTCCACCGTTTGTCAAGAAAAAGGTCAATCGAAGCGATTTCTTTCTACTTTACCTGTTTTAACACCCGCTATATGAAAGTAATACCGGTTTGTCTCCTTGCAATACTATTTTCTTTTTCTGTGAACGCCCAGTCATCGATCATTGTTTCACCACAGTGGTTGAACGATAACCTGAAAGACCCCGACCTGGTAGTATTGTACACGGGGTTTGTAATAAGAGCAGATTTTGATAAGGAACATATCGAAGGCTCCCGTTTCCTCTGGCCGGAATGGCTGGCTCATAATACACCCGATGCCAATATGGTTCCGGCAGACACAAAGAAAGCCACACGGGTGCTGCAGGACCTGGGCATTAACAAGAACTCCAGAGTCGTGATATGTCATAGAGGAAGCGATGTAACTATCGCTGCCCGGATGTTCCTGTCGCTGGAGCATTACGGATTAAAAGGACAAGTGTATTTCCTGAATGGCGGCATGGAAGCATGGAAAAAAGCGGGTTACCCGGTGACCAGCAACCTGGCTGTTTTCAAAAAGGGAAATTTTGTTGCAACGGATAACGGACTACTTGTGAACAAAGCTTACGTGCAACAGGCATTGCAATCAGGCACAACGGAGGTCATCGACGCAAGGCTCAAGCGCTGGTACGATGGCGACCCCACAGGCAATCCCCGGGATGGACATATTACCGGGGCAAAGAATATCCCTTTCCCGGATATGATCGATTCTACCAACCGGATCAAGCCGGTTGAGATGTTGGAAAAAAATTTTACTTCAGTTGTTCCCGATAAAACCAAAGAACTGGTAGTGTATTGCTTTATCGGGCAGACCGCCAGCGTAGATTACCTGGTTGGCCGTTCGCTGGGTTATCCTATGAAACTATATGATGGGAGTCTGCAGGAGTGGAGCCGGGATGAAAAACTTCCCATGGAGAAAACTAAAAAGAATTGATAAAAAAACCCGGTTCAGATCGAACCGGGTTTTTAATATGTTCAACTACCTTATTTCTTCCGGGTCATTTTGATCTCCATCATTTTATACTGTTTGCCTGTTTTAGGATCGGGTCCCCACATTTCCATTACCTGATTATCTGCATCCACAATTTTGAAGGTTTCTTTAAAACTGCACTCTTTTTCCGGTCTGTTGATGTCCGGCATAGTGCCTTCTAAGGTGATCGTTTTTGTGGCTTCATCCCAGTTGCCGCTCATATTCATAATTCCGGAGCTGAAATTATCAAACCACGATGAATTGAATTTTTTGCTGGCATTATCATATCCCATAATGCTCATCCCCTCAAACGGCATACCCATCATATTGCCTGAAAAATTGGTTTGCTGGTATTTGCCACCCATTATCGTCTTGTTTACGCTACTGGTGATCTCTTTCCTGGGCGCGGTGCCATCATAATCCCACATGCTCATGTCCCCGGTCCAGGTGCCATCCCAGGAAGCCATCATCTGGTGCATCGGGCCAGGTGTTCCATAATCCATCATGTTCTTCATCATGGTCGCGGAATCAACCGGTACCCAAGCTTCATTTTTTTCTTCTGTCTTGATCTCTCCGGATTTGGCTTTACTGTCATCGGATTTTTTTTCATTACTGCAGGCAACGATAAAAAGACCTGCAAAAGCAGCAATCAATATTTTTTTCATAAAATTTTTTTAGGACGAAAAGATACAAACTCTCCCCACAGCCAGCAAATGAAAATGATGAAATGCATTGGAAAAAAAAGCAAAATCCTGCAAAAAACAGCAGCGTGTTTATTCAGCAGGTAACTTATTGATTTAATGTGCCTCCAGCCAATTGATCCCCTGCCCGCATTCGGCGATCACTGGTACTTTATGTGGTAACGGCAGAGCCGATTGCATGCATTCAATGATCAGGGGTTTTAATTCTTTTACTTCCGGTTTCAAGGCATCAAACACCAGTTCATCATGCACCTGCAGCAGCATCCTGCTATGCATCTTTTCTTTTTTCATGGCAGCATGCACTTTTTGCATCGCCAGTTTAATCATATCGGCCGCCGTACCCTGTATGGGTGAGTTGATGGCGTTGCGTTCTGCAAAACCACGAACGGTGAAATTGGCGGAATTGATATCCCGCAACCAGCGTTTTCTTCCCATCAATGTTTGTACATAACCGTTTTCCCTTGCAAAGTTGATCGTATCATCCATGTATTTCTGAATGCCGGGGAATTCTTTCTTATAATTATCAATGATCTCTTTGGCCTCTGATCTGCTGATGCCCAGGTTATCAGCCAGTCCAAATGCTCCCTGCCCGTAAATGATCCCGAAATTCACACTCTTGGCCTTGTACCGCATTTCCTTGGTCACCTCTTTCTCGGTAACATTGTACACCCTTGAGGCAGTGACTGTGTGAATATCCGTGCCATCTTTAAAAGCCTTGCACATATTCTTATCCCCGCTGATGGCTGCAACGATCCTGAGTTCGATTTGTGAATAGTCGGCCGAAACCAAAACATGTTTGCTGTCCCTTGGTATAAATGCTTTGCGGATCTCTTTGCCCCTGTCGGTCCGTACCGGTATGTTCTGGAGATTGGGATTATTACTGGCAAGCCTTCCAGTAACAGCTACAGCCTGTGCGTAGGTGGTGTGTACCCTTCCTGTTTTCCTGTTGATCAATTGCGGAAGCGAATCCACATAAGTTGATTTCAGTTTTGTCAGCTCCCGGAAGGCCAGGATATCATCTACGATCTGGTGACCTTTGACTGCAAGTTTTAACAACACATCTTCACCGGTCTGGTATTGCCCGGTCTTGGTTTTTTTAGCGGAAAAGTCTAGTTTCAGTTTATCAAACAATACCTCGCCCAGTTGTTTGGGAGAAGCCAGGTTGAAACGGACACCCGCCTGTTTGTACACACTGGCCTCTGCCTTCTTAGCATCCTTCTCCAACTCCTTCGAATAATCGTTAAGAAAAGCCACATCCACCCTGATGCCTTCGAATTCCATATCCACCAGCACTTTTACCAGCGGGTTCTCTACTTCATTGAAAACCTTCTCTACTTCTTTCTCTTTCAGCAGCGGAACAAAAACTTTTTTAAGCTGGAGTGTGATATCCGCATCTTCACCGGCGTACTCCTTTATTTTTTCCAACTCCACATCCCGCATATTGCCCTGGGTCTTTGTCGCAGACCCCCGCAGGCCTTTCTTGCCAATCAGCTCCTCGATATGTACAGGTTCATAACCCAGGAATCGTTCACTCAGTATGTCCATACTTCTTTTACCGTCCGGCTCGATCACATAATGGGCCAGCATGGTATCGAAAATATTCCCGGCAAGTTCGATACTGTACCATTTCAGTACCAGCAGGTCGTACTTGGTATTTTGGCCGATCCATGTTTTCTTTTTGTCGTTGAACAGGGGTTCAAAATGAGCAAGGATCTCTTTGGTTCTCTTTTGGTCCGCAGGACAGGACACATACCAGGCCGTTCCGGGTTTTACGGAAAAACTCAATCCCACCAGTTCGGCATCATTCGCATCGATACAGGTGGTTTCACTGTCAAAACAGATCTCTGTATGCTTCTTCAGTTCGGCCACTAATTTTTTGATGGCCGTATCCCCTTCAACAGCTTCATATTTATGAGGGGTATTGTTGATGTTCTTATTGGCCCCTCCACCCCCCGAAGGGGGGATTTCGGAAGAGCCTGAATTATCCTGGCTTTCATTCCCGTTTGCAGGCTTCTCTATAATATTTCCGAATAAATCTGTTTGAACCCCCTGCGGAATTTCTTTCTCAACTACGCTTTTTGATGATGCAGCTACTGAAAAATCCTCACCCAGTAATCTTTTGCCCAACGTTCTGAATTCTAATTCAGCAAATACCTGTTTCAGCTTTTCTTTATCCCACTCCTTTAGCTTAAAGTCTTCGACATGAAACTCAACCGGGGCGTCGGTAATGATAGTGGCCAGTTTTTTGGAGAGGATGGCCATCTCTTTTCCTTTCTTCACTTTTTCCCCCATGGCGCCTTTTATCTTGTCAGCATTCTTCAGTGTGTTTTCCAGGGAACCATATTCAGCGAGGAACTTGGCAGCAGTTTTCTCTCCCACTCCCGGGATGCCGGGAATATTATCCACAGCATCACCCATCATGCCCAGCATATCAATCACCTGGCCCACATTTTTAATGTTCCATTTGGCGCATATTTCTTCCGGCCCCATGATCTCCACATCATTTCCCTGGTAAGCAGGTTTGTAGATCTTTACTTTTTTGGAAACCAGCTGGCCAAAGTCTTTATCTGGAGTCACCATATATACTTCATAGCCGGCCTTCTCAGCTTTCTTTGCGAGGGTACCGATCACATCATCTGCTTCGTATCCGTCAAGGGCAATGACAGGGATATTGAATCCTTCAATGATCTTCTTGATATCGGGAACAGCAGCGCTGATATCTTCCGGCGTCTCCTGCCGGTTGGCTTTGTAGTCAGCAAAGTCTGTATGGCGTTCGGTAGGGGCAGATGTATCAAAGCAAACAGCCATATGTGAAGGCTTTTGTTTAGTGATCAGCTCTACCAGGGTGTTGGTGAAACCAAACTGTGCATTGGTGTTCTTGCCTTTGGAGGTAATGCGTGGATTGCGGATGAGTGCATAGTAGGCCCTGAAAACAAGGGCAAAAGCATCAAGCAGGAAGACCTTTTTTTCCATGCCCCTAAGGTAAAGAAATCAGGGGCAGGGAAAAACATAGAAACCCCGTCCCGTCCCGGCTTAGCCGGGACGGGACGGGGTGCTGATATGTTAACGCTGCTTAGCTTAGTTAATGGAAAGTTTCAGTGCTGCAGTTCCCTCCGATGTTTTGGGTTCTGCGGCCTGGGTTTTTGCGGCAGGCTGTTTGGCTTCCTGCGGGTTGTCAACCAGCGTTGAACCGCTGAAGGCAGCCGTATTTTGCTGGGTGGCAGTCTCACCGGCAAAACTTACCGGGGCTTTGTCTTTATGAATAAAGTTCAGGTAAAGGGCAAAGAACAGCAGGTTGAACGCAAAGAAATTGGCGATCTTACGGACACGTCTTTTCATAAAAATTGGATTTACTGGTTTTACAAGATTTGGATTTAGTTTCGGTTCTGAGGCTAAGATAGACAGGGGTTTGTCCGTCTGCAAGCATGGAGTATTGCTATTTGGGTAAATCAGGCAGAAATACGATGGCCGGACTCGTAAAATTACGAGGGGCGCTAGTTCTTCTTCATCCAATCAAAAGCAGTGCTGGTAATACCTGTAACTAAAGCTGTTAGATCAGCATTTGTTCCCTTGATCTCGTATGTATACTTTACTTCTGTACCACCCTTTACCAGCAAAGCATTAACCGTGACTACTGCGCCGACTATCTTATAATCACCCGTCAGGGTATAGGCATCTACTCCTTCATAATCGGCACTGTAGGTTATATCAGCACTACCACCACGGCTACTGATATTCATCAACTCTTTATCAATAGCGCTACGAAGTTTCAGGTTATCCAGTTTGGTATCAGCATTCTGAAAATTGCTTCGGGTGAATAAAGGCTTCTCTGCTGACAATATGATCTTGTTTCGCACTTCTTCATCCACCAGCCCGATAATGAAATTATTATTGGTGTTCAGCTGGGGTTCCTGTCTGGCGCGGTTACCTTCAGCAAGTTTGCTCACCATTTTTTGGGCGGCGTTCAGCCAGTTGCTGACATCCAGGTATTTCCCACTCTCCAGAATCTCTGGTTGCTGTTTCATCACCTTTAATAAGGAATACGTCAGCAGTCCCTGTGAGTATCTTCCCATTTCATAGGCATTTTGGTTACTGGCAGATGCGGCTAGTATGATGAGCCCTGATTGATTGTTTAATTTTTCAATCGCTTTTATCTGCTGCCCTTTCTCATCACTCCTGGCTGCGATATATCCCTGACCCGGCTTACCCAGTTGTACAAAATCCCGGATGGCCTGCCCGCTGTTGCAGGCATCAAATATCATGATACGTTTTTGTGCTTTGATATTGGAAGGTTTCATCCACTCCGCCAATTCTGCGGTGCTGATACCCACCTCAGTTGCTGAACCAGCAGCCAGTTTGGAAGCATCTGCCGTCAGGAAGTAGAACTGTTTGTTCCCTTCGCTGCCCTGCATAATACCATGACCCGCAAAGAAGATAAGTAATATATCATTGGCCGTTGCTTTTTTACCGATCTCTTCCAGTGTTTTTTTGATACCGTTTTTTTCCGGCAGCAGGTAACGGTCAGCCGCGTTGGTAAGATTGTAAACGAATACATGTTCTTTACCATCGATATTCAGCAGTTTGCGGGAAGCCACAGCCACTGCATTGGAAATATCGGTGGCATCTTTGGCCGCATACTTCAGGTCCAGTTCCTCTCCTTTGTAATCGCTGACGCCAACCATCACAGCATAGAGATTTGGGGTTACAACAGTTTTATTTGTTTTATTCTCACGAATAATGACGCCACGGGATGAAATCGTATTATCTGCAACCCACGCTTTCACCGTAACCGGGTTTTCCCCGCCCGGGATAAAATAGGCAGCCAATTCCTGTTTTTTAATGAACAGCTCATACGTTCCGGATCTGTATTGCAGTTGTTCTTTCCTGTAGCGTCTTACTTCAATACCATTTATATAAAGCAGCGTTTGGCCCAGTCCACCCCTGCGGGGCTTTATGCTAAACCGGTATTCATCTTTGGCCCTGTGTATTTCCTCCAATTCCGGGGTGAGGCCACAGATATTCAGGTCTGCAAGTTTAGGAGCATTGATGCTGTCCCCACTCATGATCCGCTCAACCAGGTTGGGAACCCAGAGTTGGTCTTTTACCTGATCAAGCTCTATAACTTCTGTACCACAAGTAAAGAAAAGTAGTTTGCGGGCCGACTCGGTGCCGTCATAATGATTGTCTTTATCTACTATTAAATAATCCGAATTGTCAACTGTAAAAAAAGTGTACAATTCTTTACCATTTGATGAATTCCATATTTTAATGCTTCCATCTGCGGAAGATGTGATGATCTTTTTTCCGTCTGGACTAAACTCGGCAGTATGGACTACACTAGTGTGTCCCTTTAATTCAGTGCGGAGGATGCCAGAAGCGGCATCCCAGATTTTGACCGTACCGATCAGGGAAGCGGTAGCGATCTTTTTTCCATCGGGGCTGAATTCAGCATAATAAACTCCAGGAGCATGCCATTTTAAAACAGTGAGTATGGCGCCGGAAGTGGCATCCCATACTTTGGCAGTGCTATCAAAGGAAGCAGTGACAATCTTTTTCCCGTCCGGACTGAAACGGGCAGAAAGCACCCAACCAGTATGCCCCTTTAATATAGTTAGTAGGGTGGTAGAAGCAACATCCCATATTTTGGCAGTACTATCTAAGGAAGCAGTGACGATCTTTTTTCCGTCCGGGCTGAACTCAGCTGAAATTACCCCACCAGTTTTCTCCTTTAAATTAATGAGTATGGCCCCCGAAACGATATCCCAGATTATGGTCGAACTGTCTCTGGAAGCAGTAACGATCATTTTACCGTCCGGGCTGAAATCAGCTGAATTCACCCAACCGGTATGCCCATTTAAATTAGCGAGTAAACTGCCGGACGTTGCATCCCATATTTTAGCTGTATTGTCTTTGGAAGCAGTAACGATCTTTTTTCCGTCCGTACTGAAATTGGCAGAAAGGACCCAATCAGTATGTCCCTTTAAATTAGCTAGCAATTTGCCAGAATAAACATCCCAGACTTTGGCGCTTCCGTCTTCTGAAGCAGTGACAATCTTTTTTCCATCCGGGTTGAACCTTGCTGTACTTACAGCATCGGTATGTCCTTTAAAATCAGCAAGCAAGGAACCGGAATATATATCCCAGGTTTTAGCTGTATTGTCCCATGAAGAGGTAACAATTTTTTTCCCGTCTGGGCTGAACTGGGCATTATTCACTCTACTTGTATGCCCTTTTAAATCAGCTAGCAGAGCACCAGAAGACGCATCCCATATTTTGGCCGTACTATCTGTTGAGGCAGTAACGATCTTTTTTCCGTCGGGGCTGAACCGGGCTTTATTCACTCTATTAATATGCCCTTTAAAATCAACGAGGAGAGCACCGGAAAACACATCCCATATTTTGGCTGTATTGTCCCATGAAGAAGTTAAGATCTTTTTCACGTCCGGACTAAACCGGGCATTATTCACTCTACTGGTATGTCCTTTTACATTAGCGAGCAGAGTACCGGAAAACACATCCCATATTTTGGCAGTACTGTCTATAGAAGAGGTGACGATCATTTTGCCGTCCGGGCTGAATTCAGCAGTATATACTCCACGATTATGTCCTTTTAAATCAGCGAGCAAGGTACCGGAAGACACATTCCATATTTTGGCTGTATTGTCCATAGAAGCGGTGACGATCTTTTTGCCGTCCGGGCTAAAGCGGGAAGAATTCAATTGAAGAGTATGTCCTTTTAAATCGGCAAGCAGGACACCGGAAGACACATCCCATATTTTGGCTGTATTGTCCCATGAAGCGGTGACAACCATTTTGCCGTCCGGGCTAAATTCGGCAGTATATACTCCCAAAGTATGCCCTTTTAAATCGGCCAGTAAACTACCGGAAGCAGGATCCCAGATCTTAGCTGAACTATCCATGGAAGCGGTAACGACCTTTTTCCCATCGGGGCTGAACTGAACTGTATTCACCCAATCTTTATGCCCTATTATATTGGTAATTAAACTACCTGAAGATGCCTGCCAGATTTTGACGTTCCCATCTGCAGAAGCAGTAGCGATCATATTACCATCGGGACTGAACTCGGCAGTAGTTAAAGAAATTGTATGCCCAATAGGTAACATCAGTTTTGGCTTCTGTGCAAAAAAGATTTTGCAGAAACAAAGAGTAAGTAATGTGATGAGTAATCTGCGGTGCATAGACTCTTTGAAGTTAATGAATGTATTCCGGACAAGATATTGTTCTGTTATATTACTTCTTCATCTCTTCCAGTTTCTTCTGCAGCATAAACATTTCGTCTCTTAATCTCGCCGCTTCCATAAAATCCAGATCCCTCGCCGCTTTCTCCATCTCTTTTTTAATTTTTGAAAGGGCTTTTTCTGTTTGAGGAATGGTTTTATATTCGGCCTGTTCTTCGGCAGCTACGGTTATCATGTCCTCATCCGGGGCAATGGCATAAGGATTAGCGGGATCATATCCTTTAATATCCAGTACAGATGTTTGTGCAAAGACTTCTTTGGTTGATTTGATGATGGTTGTTGGTGTAATGCCATGTTCAATATTAAAGGCAATTTGTTTCTCCCGGCGGCGAATAGTTTCGTTGATGGTCCTCTGCATGCTGTCCGTCATTTTATCCGCATAAAAGATCACCAGGCCGTTTACATTTCTGGCTGCACGCCCGGCTGTCTGCGTCAATGATTTTTCATTGCGGAGGAACCCTTCCTTATCTGCATCCAATATGGCCACCAATGATACTTCCGGCAGGTCCAGCCCTTCCCGCAGCAGGTTCACGCCTACCAGCACATCAATTTTTCCCAGACGCAGCTCCCGGAGTATCTCTATTCGCTCCAGCGTGTCCACTTCACTGTGTATATATTTTGATTTTACATTGATGCGGTGCAGGTATTTATCCATTTCTTCGGCCATCCGCTTGGTCAGGG
>JANNUI010000035.1:0-8355 GCA_031395125.1 Chitinophagaceae bacterium
TAAAAGAAGCTACTTGCTCCCCCCTGCTGTTTTTTATCACACCTGTTGCAGGTGCTGGTAATCCATTTTCATATGTTGCTTTGAAGGCAATGGTATTCATGAACCCTGTCACTAAGTTTCCGCCCTCGGGAAAGAATTCAATTTTTATTTTAGGTAGAACGGCTGGCGGCTCCTCTTTCTTCTTCCCATATATGTAAATCCCTTTCTTGTAAATAAAATCCGGGGACTGGTTTACCATAGCCGCTGTATAAGCCCTGAGGGTGTACATACCCGAGCGGAGACTGTCAGCTAGTTCCAATTGCCCTGCGGAAGTACCCAGTATAACGGGAAGAATGCTTCTGCTTATTACTGATACATTCCCCTGAACCAGTTCTACATATAAAGTGGTGCTAATGGTATCGGGCAAGTAATCGGATGAAAGATAGGCTTTGAACCAGGCTGTTTCTCCGGCGATATAGCTTTCCCTGTCGAGGTGAAGGAATATTTTTTCAATAGGGGATCTTTGAGCCCATTGCGTTAACCTGTCTTCAGGCTTTTGCCCTCCTGAAACCAGGCCCGGCAGCAGCAAGAAAAAAGACAACCCTATTTTCAACTTCATTCTGTAGTATTAATGTGCGGTAAAATTACCTCCCTTGACAGTAAACAGCAAAACAAGGATGTACCGTTTATCCATCTGCCCTTAAATAAACATCGCAGGTAAACTATTGCAATACCTGCGGATTATGCTTAATTTGTGTCATTATCGCCCGTTATGAAACGACTGATACCCTTAATTATCCTTATTGTTTTTTTCAGTAGTTGCAAAAAAACCATTCAGAACATCCAGGAGGATCTGGTGGTAAAAGCCATGACCGACGGACAGTGGGTCGTCACCAATTTTACACTGAATGGCTTAACTATTACCGGCGATTTTTCTACATACCGGTTCAAATATTACAGCAACAAAACTGTTGATGCCATCAATAACGGCACTGTGGAAAAAACAGGCAATTGGGACGGGAACTCATCTAATATGACCACCTGGGCCAATTTCAATGGTGCTGTTTACCCCCTTATCCTGATCAACGGCACCTGGAACATCACCCGGAACAGTTGGACCTACGTCGAGGCTACTCAAACCATTGGCGCTGATGTCAAAGTAATGAGGCTTGACAAGCAATAATAAACCCTCTATTTCCTCTTTTCTGCCCTACCTTTATATCAATCCTGCCCCTTTGTCTTTAAACATTATGCGCTGTTGAATGTCCTAACCTACAGCTATTGCAAATGATAATTTCGTAGCTATCAATTAAATAATTGTTCTTTCCCGGGAAAAACAACCTGCCGGGAATAATTTTTGATGGTAAGTTTACGTTTTCATAAACAGAACACACAAAACCAAGTGCCTTTGAAGCAGCACTACCTCAATATCCTTACGAAACTAATTGCTTTACAAGCATTTATCCTCTCCGGTTCAGTTTATGTATCCGGGCAGGCCCCTATTGTTGATTTTGCAGGTTCTCCCCTTACCGGCTGTTCGCCTTTAATAGTAAATTTTCAGGATCTTTCAACAGGCAGCCCCACATCATGGAACTGGAATTTCGGCAACGGGAACACATCGACGATTCAAAACCCCACTGCCACTTATTTTACACCGGGCAGCTACACAGTAACGCTTACGGCCACCAATGCCGCCGGTTCCAATACTCTGACAAAGACATCTTATGTAACCGTTTATGCAGGTCCTACCGTGGATTTTTCGGCCAGCCCTACCAGCGGCTGTTTTCCTTTGCGGGTACAGTTCCAGGATCTTTCAAATGCAGGGCCGGGCAATATCAATGTGACATGGCTCTGGGATTTTGGTAACGGCACCAGTTCCACGCTGCAAAATCCGCTGGTCACTTATGGCAGCAGCGGGATCTTTTCGGTAACGTTGAGAGTAACCAATGATAAAGGTTGCAGCAGGGTATTCAGCCGGCCCAACTACATTAGCGTAACAAATGGTGTAACGTCCGGTTTCACGCATACGCAACCGACCGTTTGCCGGCCACCCGCAGATATTTCGTTCACCAACACTTCGACCGGACCACCCACATTGAGCTATCTGTGGAATTTTGGGGATGGTAATTTTTCCGGGGCTGTAAATCCTGTTCATACTTATACAGTCAGCGGCACCTATATCGTTACACTTGTTACGTTCAGTACGGCCGGATGCCAGGATACTGCTTACAGCAGCCCGATTGTGATCGGGGGCTTCACCACTTCATTCACCGCACCGCCGCAGGTATGCGCCGGCGAAACAGCTGCATTTACCAATACATCAGTTCCGGTACCGGTAAGTACATTGTGGAATTTCGGCGATGGCGGCACAGCCACTACCACCAATGCCACACATACCTATGCAGTTGCAGGTGTTTATACAGTATGGTTGTACAATAATTATACAAGCTGTAATGATTCTACTTCCCAGTCAATAACTGTTAACCCCAACCCTGTTGCTGATTTTACTGCTCCTGTGACATCAAGGTGTGAACCTCCGCTTACGGTCAATTTCCAGGACCTGTCAACCGGCGGTGCAGTGAGCTGGCAATGGGATTTCGGCGATGGTGGCACCTCCACCCTGCAAAACCCTTCCCACACATATACTACTTACGGAAGCTTTGATGTTACATTGATCGTAACCAGCGGGGCCGGATGCACCGATACACTTGTTCTGCCAGACTTTATTGTGATCCGGCGGGCATCCATCAGCATACCGGGGTTGCCTGCCCGTGGTTGCATTCCTTTTACATTCAATTTCAACCCGGTTATTTCTTCTGTAGATGTCATTACTTCCTGGAACTGGGATTTTGGCGATGGCGGCACTTCCACCCTGCCCAATCCCACATATACTTATAATACTCAAGGAACTTATAACGTAACCCTTACAATCACTACCAGCACAGGATGCACTGATGATACAACGATTATGAATGCCGTCAGAGTGGGATCAAAGCCTGTAGCTGACTTTAGCGCAGCGCCAATACCAGTGTGTGCACACCAGCCTGTACAGTTTACTGATTTGTCAGCACCAGCCGATGAATGGAACTGGGATTTTGGTGATGGCGGCGGTTCAAACATACAAAACCCCACCCATTCTTATAATGACACAGGTTTTTTTACTATCCGGTTGATTGCTTACAATAATGGCTGTGCAGATACTATGATAAAAACAGATTATATCTATGTATTACCTCCCATAGCCGCCTTTACTATCACGCCAGATTGCAGCAACAGGCTTCGTTTTATTTTTACGGATCAGTCTATCCTTCCCCTCAGCTGGGATTGGGATTTTGGAGATGCAACCAGTTCGGCAGTTCAAAATCCTGTCCATATATTTCCTGCTTTAGGCAGCTATAATGTGCGGTTGATAGTAACTAATGGGGGATGTGCTGATACCCTCACCCAAACAGTAAACGCTGTAGATGAAAATCCGGACTTCTTTGCTGATATAACAACTGCCTGTAAGATAGCTGATATTCCCTTCCATGCCATCAATATTATTACGGCCAACATTGTAAATTACTTCTGGGATTTTGGTGATGGAAATACCATCAACGTAGCAGTACCAGATGTAAATCATATTTATACCAATTCAGGCACTTACACAGTCACCCTTACAACTACCGACATTAATGGTTGCACGGATACCAGAACGATTGCAACCTATATCCGGATTAACGGACCTGTTGCAAATTTTACGGCTACTAATGTGGCAGGCTGCAGCGGGCAGCTTACCACAACCTTCAATGATCTATCTACGGGAGATGGTATTAATGGACTGGCCAACTGGCAATTTGATTTTGGAGATGGTATAATACAAAATTTCAGTGGCCCTCCTTTCCTGCATACATATAATACTACCGGAATATTTTCTGTAAAACTTGTTGTAACTGATGCGGCGGGCTGCATGGATAGCCTGACCCGGACCAATCTTGTTACGGCTACGGACCCTGTTCCTGATTTTACTTCAGCCGATACACTAACCTGTCCCGGTGCCACTGTTACATTCACTAATACTTCCACACCGGCAGGCTTCACCAGTCAATGGGATTTTGGTGATGGCGGCACATCCATTGCAACTTCACCCGCATATGTATATGCGGCTACAGGATTGTATGATGTAAAACTGCGTATCCTGGATGGATTTGGCTGTGCCGATTCCATTACTAAAAATTTATTTATCAGGGTGGATATACCACGGCCGGATTTCATTTTCAGTGATTCAATCAGTTCCTGCACCCCGTTTGAAGTACAATTGACAAACACTTCAACCTTTTATACTTCTTCCTTCTGGGATTTTGGCCCCGGTGAAGGAACTTCCATACTTACCAATCCGACACATTATTATTCTATACCCGGCAGTTACCCTGTTAAATTAGTCATTACCAGTCCCGGTGGTTGCAAAGATTCACTGACCAAAATGGTGAATGTTTATGATACTGTAGGGGCAATTGTCAATTATTTGCCATTGGGCGGATGCAAACCTCTGGCAGCAAGCCTGAACACCTTTACTCCCGGGCCTATGGCCTCTTATTTTTGGGACTTTGGTGACGGGTACACTCAAATAACAACCACACCTAATGTAAATCATGTGTATAGTTCTTTCGGGAATTTTTTGCCAAAAGTGATCCTGCAGGATCCTTCCGGTTGCCTGATACCCCTGGCAGGACTGGATACGGTTTTTGTGGTGGGCGCCAATGCGAAGTTTGGTATTGATGATAGCCTGTTCTGTGATTTTGGTACCGTTAATTTTTTAGATTCCACGACTTATAATGACCCGATCACCCTGTATAACTGGTCCTTCGGGGATGGAGGTAGTTCCACACTACAAAACCCGGTCTATCTCTACAATAATCCCGGCCTTTATTCTGTGCGGCTTATTGTGGAAACACAGGCAGGTTGCCGTGATACATTGACCAAACCAAACCACATTGCCATCGTGCAGCGTCCGCTGATTGATATTACAGGAGATACAGCCTTATGTATTTACGGTTCCCGGACACACAACGGCCTGTTCATACAACCTGATACATCTGTCGTCGCCTGGTCGTGGAGTTTTCCAAACGGAAATAACTATTCCGTACAAAACCCGCCGGTACAAACGTATAATACGGCAGGCTCATTTACCATAACAGCGATCGCCACCAACAGCAGCGGTTGCAGGGACACCAGCTATCATAACCTGACAGTTAACCCGCTGCCGGTAATAACTATACCGGCACAGATGACGATACAGAATGGTTTCCCGGTTCCTTTACCGGCTACTTATTCTCCTAACACCACAAGCTGGATCTGGTCGCCGGCTACAGGGCTCAGTTGTACCAACTGCCCCACACCGGATGCAGGCCCTAAATTCAATACTTTCTACCAGGTTTATTTTACGGATGCAAACGGGTGCAGTAACACTGGCTCTATTCAGGTGTTTGTGATTTGCAAAAACGTAAACCTGTTCATCCCAAATACTTTTTCACCCAACGGCGACGGAAGCAATGATGTGTTTTACCCGAGAGGAAAAGGACTAGAAAGGGTAAAACTGCTCCGCATTTTCAACCGCTGGGGTGAAGTGGTGTTTGAAAAAAGAGATGTGCCTGTGAATGATCCGTTGGCAGGATGGAACGGAACCTTCAGAGGCCGCCAGCCGATGGCCGATGTTTACATCTACCAGGCAGAAGTTTTTTGTGAAAACGGTGAAGTCATCAAACTCAATGGAAACATTGCACTGATATTATAGCTAATTGGAGTAATGAATAAAATAAAAAAAATAATACCCTCTGTGATTGCTGTCCTGAGCATTCTGCCCTGTGCTTTTGCCCAGGATATTCACTTCTCGCAGTTTTTTGAAGCGCCGTTGCTGAGAAACCCTTCACTGGCGGGCATTTTTACCGGTGATATGCGGGTGCAGGCCGTTTACAGGGATCAATGGAACAATGTGACCAATGCCTACCGCACCGGATCGGTGAATGCAGAATTCAAAATGCCCGTCGGAAAAGTGAATGATTTTATCACAGCAGGCGCACAGATACTGTACGACAGGGCGGGTACCGTCAGCTTTACCACCACCCATGTTCTGCCGGCATTGAATTATCATAAGTCGCTGAGCAGTGAGCACAACAGGTATTTGTCACTCGGCTTTATGGGCGGCTGGGTACAGCGCCGGATCGATCCTTCCAAAGTGACCACCAACAGCCAGTATGATGGCGGCGGGCTGGGTGAGAATTTCCTGAATACACAATACAGCTACATTGACGGTAGTGTGGGCATGAGTTATAATTCCAATATCGGGACTGATCCCAATAGCAATTTTTATATCGGTGCAGCCTATCATCATTTTAACCGGCCAAAAAATACCTTTTACCGCAATGCCACGATCGAACTGCATCCCAAATGGGTTTTCTCCGGTGGTTTACGGATGGGTGTTACTGATTTTGCCTATATCACTATCCAGGCCGATCATTCAAGACAAGGCGGGTTTATGGAAACAGTTGCCGGGGGAATGTATGGCCTGAAACTCGGAGACGATGCTGAGCATCCCAAATACATCCTGCATGCCGGGGCCTTTCTCCGGTGGGATGATGCGCTGATACCAGTGGTAAAACTGGATTATGCACCATTCTCGGTTGCCTTTAGTTATGATGCGAATATTTCCAAGCTAAAACCATCCACTTATGGCCGTGGCGGGTTCGAGATCTCTATATCTTATTTTGGGTTCAGAAAAGAAAAGGGAGACTATCTTCTTTGTCCAAGGTTTTAAAAAAACAGCCCCGGTAAAGGAGCTGTTGTTAATAGTTTCAATACTTCAATTTATTTATCATCCGGGTTGTTCATCTTAAACACAAGTCCGGCAAGTAAGCCACCGCCAAAGCTACCGGCGAGATAGATCCAGATATCACTCCATGCTGCCATTTTCATG
This sequence comes from Chitinophagaceae bacterium, assembly GCA_031395125.1. GTDB lineage: Bacteria > Bacteroidota > Bacteroidia > Chitinophagales > Chitinophagaceae > JJ008. Next base: position 6,932 of record JANNUI010000035.1, read on the forward strand.
AAGCTGACACCCACGGCAACGGCAGGATTGAAGGCCCCGCCGGAAATACCGCCCAGTGCATACGCCATAGTAGTAACGGTAAGCCCGATGGCCAGCCCAAAATAACTATTACCGGCATTGGCTTTTGCAGTAGCCACATTCAATACCACATACGCCAGTGCAAATGTGCCCAGCACTTCGGCAACCAGTGCTTTTACGGCATCACCATTTGCCACTGCCTCAGCAGGCATCTTGTCGTCACCAATCAAATATTTCACGGCAAAGGCAGCAGCAGTGGCAGCTACAACCTGTGCAACCATATACGGAACTGCTTCTGCTGCAGTGATGCGGCCGCGGATCAGCACCGCCAGTGTAACGGCGGGATTGTAATGACCGCCGGAAATATGGCCTCCCGCATAGACCATTACCATCAGCGCTGCACCGATAGCAACAGGAGCCATGGCACCTGCCCCACCATTTACGGCCATGCCAACAGTAAGCACCAGGAAGAAAGTACCGATAAACTCGGTGATGTATTTTTTCATAATCATTCGGTTTTAGTGAAAAAAATAAATGATGTCTTAACCATTTGCCCTCTTTTTTGTTGCTTTGAAGATAGAAGAAAGTTATAATTAAATAATTCCTATTTTACCAACATAAAGAATAGAACATGAGTATTACGGCTGGTCAGCCTGCACCGGATTTCACTTTATATGGCAGCGATAAAAAACAGGTAACTCTTTCTCAGCAAAAAGGACAAACCGTATTGCTGCTGTTTTTCCCGCTGGCATTCACCAGTGTCTGCACTGCAGAATTGTGTGCAGTAAGGGATACTATCGGCTGGTACAATAAAATCAACGCAAAAGTGTTCGGCATATCGGTGGATGCATTGCATACCCTGGCTAAATTCAAAGAAGAACAGCAACTGAATTTCACATTGCTCAGCGACTTCAATAAGGAGGTATCAAAGTCATACGGCTCCCTTTATGAACTATTCGGGTATAACATGAAAGGGGTTTCTAAAAGATCGGCATTTGTAATTGATAAGTATGGAATTGTGCAATATGCTGAGGTGCTTGACAATGCCGGCGAAGTCCCTGATTTCAATAAAATCCGTGAGGTGCTGGGTAACCTGGGCTAAACTTTAGTTAAAAGGTCTCCGGGTTTCCCCTGTAAATAACTGATTATTAATTATTTTCGACCTATCGTAGATTTACGTTGCACATATAAAATTTCTGGCCTACTTTTCGAATAATAAAAGTAAATTTGTTTCGTTGAGACGAATTCTACCCATACTATCCTTTATTCTGTTGATTGCCATACAGTCGCAGGGCCAATCGACCAGAACAACCCCTTCTGCGGATGTGCAGGACAGGATCATTAAGCTTTATCCTAACCCGGCTACCACTTACGTTACTTTTGACTTGCAAAAAAATTACCAGAAG
>JANNUI010000111.1:0-2289 GCA_031395125.1 Chitinophagaceae bacterium
GGAAATTGAGCTCACACTGAAGGCATTTTCCGAGACCAAGAAAAAATTAGACGCCGGGGAATACCGGATGGAAGCCATTCCCGATATGGCCGATGTGTCCGGCAAACGGTTTGACTACATGACTGAAAAGTTAAAGAACAAATAAGGCTGAACCTTCAGCCGGAAAACCCTGTCTTGCTCCGGTAAGACAGGGTTTTTTATTTGTACGGCAGGCCGTTTTGGGTGGTTTACCCTACATTTACTTTGTACGACGAAGCTCCTGGGAGCGTAGTCGTAGCATTCTAAAAATCACATACCATGCGGAAGTTATTGCTTGTCCTTTTCCTGCTCCCATTGGCAGCTATTGCGCAGAAAAAGCAGATCACTTTAGAAGACATCTATAAAGAAAGGACCTTCCGGGGCGAACCGGTCCGGGCCGATTTCGGGCAAACCAGCAAAGACCCGGAGATAAAGACCGATGAACTGAAGGATGAGAACGGCAAGCCCTTTGGCCCGGCTGATGATATTATATTCAGCTCGAAATACCCCAATACCGTGTTGCTGAAAAAAGGGAATGAGCCCATCTACCGCCGCTCCTCCAAATCATTTGTGTACCTGTACGATGCTGTTTCAAAAAAACTGACTAAACTGGCCGATGAGAAAGTGCTGCACCCCACCCTTTCACCCGATGGCAGCAAGATCGCCTTTGTGAAAAGCAATAACCTGGTGCTCTATGATATTTCCACCGGCAGCTCCAGCAACATCACTACCGACGGCAAATGGAATTATATCATCAACGGCAACTGCGATTGGGTATATGAAGAAGAGTTTGAATTTACCCGTGCCTACGAGTGGAGCCCCAAAGGGAACTTTATCGCTTTCTACCGGTTTGATGAGACGAATGTGAAGGAATACAACATGACGATGTATGACAATGCGCATAACAAAGACTACCGCTACAAATACCCCAAGGCCGGGGATGACAACTCACGGGTGGATATATTGATCTATGATGTGGCCAATAACAAAACTGCTAAAGCGGAATATGAACAAGGCGATATTTACATCCCCCGCATCAAATGGACACAGGATGATAATACCCTGATCGTTTACTGGATGAACCGTCACCAGAGCGACATGAAGCTGCTGGCCACCAATGCACAGACCGGCGCCAGTAACCTGCTCTACCAGGAAAAGAATAAATACTTTGTGGAGATCAACGATGACTGGTGGTGGCTGAAAGATGGCAAGAACTATCTCTTCACCAGCGAGATGAGCGGTTTCCGTCATTTATACCTGTACAGCCTGGATGGTAAAACAAAGACCCAGGTCACCAAAGGGAATTATGAAGTGACGGATGTAAATGGAGTGGATGAGGCCAAACAGCTGATCTATTTTACCGTGGCTTACCCGACACCGCTGGACAGGAACGTTTTTGTGACCGACTTCATGGGCAAGAAAACAACCCCGCTTACCAATGGCAAAGGCTGGAACAGGGTTGAGTTCAATGAGGCCTTCACCCAGTTCTATTGTTACCGCTCAGACATCAACACACCACAAACGGTAACGCATCATGAAATTGTGATGGACAAGAAGAAAAACATCAGCGCCAACCTGATAAAGACCGTGAACGAAAGTGCCAAACAGAAAGAAAAGATCGGAGAGTACGGTTACGGTAAAGCAGAATTCATCAAAGTACCCAACAGCAAAGGCGATACACTGAATGGCTGGATGCTGAAACCTGCCAGCTTTGACCCCGCTAAAAAATACCCGGTACTGTTTTGTAATTACGGCGGCCCCGGCTCGCAGCAGGTAGGCAACCGCTTTGGCGCGGTAAGTGCATGGCACCAGCTGCTGTCGCAAAAAGGATTCATTCTGGTGAGTGTAGACAATACGGGTACCGGTTTCCGCGGTGAAGAGTTTAAAAAGAAAACCTACCTGCAACTGGGCAAGTTTGAAATTGAAGACCAGATCGATGCCGCTAAATGGGTGAGCAAGATGCCCTTTGTGGACGGAAACAATATCGGCCACTGGGGCTGGAGCTATGGCGGTTTTATGAGTGCCCTCGCCATCACCAAAGGCAACGAAGTGTTCAGCGCCGCTGTTTCGGTAGCGCCTGTCACCTCCTGGCGCTATTACGATAATATCTACACCGAAAGATATATGCGTACCCCGCAGGAAAACCCCAAAGGTTATGATGACAATTCACCGATCAACTTTACGGACAAGATAAAAGGCAAGTACCTGATCATTCACGGTACGGCGGATGACAATGTGCATTTCCAGAATGCCACACAGATGATAACCGCC
>JANNUI010000144.1:0-1515 GCA_031395125.1 Chitinophagaceae bacterium
GACGACAGAATCGAAGAGAAGATGAACAAGTCGTCGATGGTCATGCTCTGGGTCGATCCGGCGACGCACCAGATCCTGCAATACACGTTCGACGACATCGACTGGGATTTCTTCCCGGGCCGCTCGCTCGTCCGCATCGGCGACGTCGAAGCGACCATGCAGATGGGCCAGGCGTTTCCGAACGTGTGGCTGCCGAAGAGCATTGAGATGCGCTTCGAGATGGTGATCGCCGTCGGCGCCGTGGACTCGCGCTACCGCGTCGAGTACCTGAACTACAAGGAAGCCGCCGTCACCTACAAAATCAAATGACGCGCGCGCTGTTCGTCCTGTTGTTCTGCGCCTCGATCGCGAGCGCGCAGACATCGCCGGGCGTCGTCGGCGAGGTGCGCGTGCACGGCAATCACACCACGCCCGACGCCGAGGTCCTGGCGATCGTGGGTGAGGTCGTCGGCAAGCCGGCCACCGACGCCCTGGTCGCCGAGGTGACGACGCGGCTTGAGAAGAGTGGCCGCTTCGAAGGCGTGGAGGTCCGCAAGCGGTTCCGCTCGATCGAGAATGCCGACGACATCCTGCTGATGGTGGTGGTTGACGAAGCGCCGGGCGTCTCGCTTGACAATCTCACGCCGGGAGCCATGAAGAAGTTGCGCAGCAGCGGAATGTTGCTGCCGATCCTGCACAGCGACGATGGCTACGGGTTGACCTATGGCATGCGCATGAGCTTTGTCGATCGCCTCGGCCCGCGCAGCCGCATCACGTTCCCTTTCAGTTGGGGCGGCGAACGGCAAGCGCGCGCGCAACTCGAACGCGCCTTTACCCGAGGGCCGCTCGATCGCATTTCGGGCGAAGGTGGCATTCGCCGAAGCGAGAACCCGCACTACGAGATCGGCGACACGCGCACGTTTGTCCAGGGACACGTGGATTCGGCGATTCAACGGTGGCTTCGCGTCGGCGCCGGCGCCGGCATTGAAGACGTGAAGTTCGGCGAGGTCCGCGACCGATTGTCGCGCGCCGACGCCGAGGTCACTCTCGATACGCGAGTCGATCCCGCATTCCCTCGCAATGCGGTGCAGGTGACGGGCCGCGTCGAGCGGTTGTCGTTCGACGCCGGCCGGGCCAATCGGCGCACCGCCGATGTCCGCGCCTACCTGGGGCTGTTCGGCCAGAGTGTGCTCGCGGTGCGCGGCCTGTCGCTGACCGCGACGGCGCCCCTGCCGGGATACGAGAAGGCGTTGCTCGGCGGCGCTGCCACCGTGCGCGGCTACGACGCCGGCTACCGCGCCGATGACAACCTCGCGGCGTTGTCGGCGGAACTTCGGCTGCCGGTCACCTCGCCGCTGTCGGTCGGCCGCTTCGGCGTGAAGGTGTTCGCGGACGCCGGCACCTCATATCCGTACGGCAGCAGGCTCGCGGACCAGCACCTCGACCTCGGGTACGGCGGCGGCGTCTACCTGCAGCTGATGATCCTGAGCGTCTCGCTCGACGTCGCCCGCGGCCACGAGACCGGCAAGTACCGCT
>JANNUI010000215.1:0-6969 GCA_031395125.1 Chitinophagaceae bacterium
AGGACAGGACCGCTAACCTTTGAATGCTTATTTTTTTCATATCAATGATGTTTATTTTTTTTAATTAAATATTATCAGAATCCAAGTTTCAGGTTCACACCAAAACCCCTTGTACCAGGCATATTTCCTCTTTCACCACTCAGGTTGCTGATCTCAGACGGATCGAAGTCTTCTGTTTTGGCATAGATCAGGACAGGGTTGCGGGCCGTGATTGAAAGCACCGCCTTGTTAGCCCATTTCTTAGTAAAGCCCCATCTGTCGATCGGCAGGTTATAGCCCAGCGATACTTCACGGAGTTTTACAAAAGTCAGGTCATATATAAATAGATCCATTGCCCTTCTATCATAAAGGCTATGGAAATAATTCTGGCCTTCTACATAGTAGTCAACCGGGCGACCGGTATTGTCAACGCCGAATACATGGATTCCACCTCCATCAACCACCGCATCTCTTATCGGATTCCCTTTGTCGTTAGTTACTGCTGTTCTGGCAGTAAGACCGGAATAAGAACCCCACATATCAGAAAGTGAGTAGAATTTACCCCCTATCTGGCCATCTGCATTGGCGCTGAGCACAAATCTCTTGTATTCCACAGTGGTTTGGGCGCCGAATGTATGCTTGGGCAGTACTGAACCGTGAGAAACAGCCGGGTCATTTACATAAAGGCCATTGGCATCCAGCACAGGCTGGCCATTGATACGTTTAATACCGTTGCCGAAGAGTTGACCCCAGTCTTTGCCCACCTGGTGCACCATGTAAGGACCAGTTAATCCCCAACCAGCATCCTGAGCCACCGTTTTGTCAACACCAGGAGCCAGTTCAACCACTTTATTTTCAGACAGGATACCCCAGTTGGTATTGATCTCCCATTTTACTGAGCTGTTCCATACAGGGCGTCCCATTAATTTAAAATTCATTCCCCTCTTGCTTATTAAACCAGCGTTGGTCAGCAAAGATGTATATCCGCTGGCGCCATTAACGGTAACAGCAGTCGGGAAATCTTTATCGTCTCCGTTCCAGTAAGTGAAGGAAGCCCCAATCCTTCTGTTCAGGAATTCAAGGTCAATACCTGCTTCCATTTGTCTTGTTACAGCACCACTGATTTTAGGATCTACCAACTGGTCAGGAGTTGTCATCAGGATATTACCAGACCACTGGAATTGGTTGGGAGCATAACTGAATCCGGGATATTGAGCAAAGCCAAGTCCGGTAGGTATTTCACCCATGGAAGCCCTTATTTTAGCAAAAGACAATGGCGTCCATTTCAGGAATTGGTGGAAAATAAATGAAAGGCCTGCAGATTTAGAGACTATAAAAGGCCTGACAGATGGTAAATTAGACAACCAGTCCTGGCGCATAGTGACATCCACGTTCAGGAAGTTGTCATAAGAAACAGCCCCGGTAAAGAACACGGCGCTGGTCCTGGCATCGCTACGGCCGTTACCAACAGAAGGCTGGTCTTTAGAGTTACTGATAGCAAACAGGTTTGGCACACTCAGGCCATTATTGGTATTGGCGCTGTTGGATTTTATTATTTGCCTGAAGATATCTGTACCAATGCTGGAGTTAATATTAAATTTATTATACTTCCTGGTAAAAGTTATCTGGGCCTCCATATTCGTTGTGTTGGCATTGGAGGTGTTTGTGCTATAAAAGCCCCTGCACTCAGGGCAGTTGCCCTGTGATTGAGTGGCGCTTGTAAGCAGGTCGGAGGAATATTTTGATTCAGACCAGACAAGGTTTTGCTGTTTGCGATAGGTGCCCCTTAGTTTCCAGTTTTTATGAAGCTGGTAATTAAGCGTTATATCCCCGAAATACCTGTCCGTATTGGCAATTGGTTTTACGAGATCAAACCACTTGTAAAAACTGTACCAGTAATTGCCGGCAAGTACTTTGTCAATATTGTTCGGGTCAACTGCAATAGGATTCTGGTGGTTCCAGCTGGCCCAGAGACCGGAAGGTGTACGAAGGTCTTTCAGTTCCCTGAGGATCTTCATATCGAGGTTCCGGTGGAACCATTGGTTGAAGGAACCGGTTGTCTGGTTGGAATACTGATCGTCAAATTCACCATTCAGGACCTGAGTGGCATAATTAAAGTTCAGGGACGCAGTAAGTTTTGATGTAATATCTATTGCGCCGCTTACATTGAATACATTTTTCTTCATGTATGTGGTGGGGATAAGGCCCTGTGCTTCCACATTGTTGAAACCGAGACGGAATGACACATTATCTGTCGCTTTGGAGAAGCTGACGGAGTTGTTGAAAACGATGCCTGTATTATAAAAATCACGGGCATTGTCAGGCTGTGGCAGTAGTTTGGCTGTGGTGCCTGCATAGGGGTGGCCATCATACCATGAATACCAGGGAACATATTCCTGTCCCACCATCCGGGAACCCCAGCTGGCATCGTCTGAATAATCCAGGAAATATTTGCCGTCCAGCTTCTTCCAAAGATCAGGATGGCCGGGTTTCCAGGTGTATTGATACATATCCTGTGCATTACCACCACCATAGGAGTTTTGATAATTAGGCAGGATATAAACATTGTCCGTATTAAGACCAAGGTTGAGCTCAACACCCATTCCCTTAGCACCTTTTTTAGCTTTTTTCAATGTAATTACTACGGCTCCACGGGCACCCTGGGGTCCGAAGATGGCAGAAGCCGCAGGGCCCTGCAATATGGTGATATCTTCAATATCATCATTGTTTACGTCGTTGATATTGGGCAGAACGGTTCCGTCCACTACATAGATAGGGTCGCCACCGCCACCGAAGCCTGTTTCACCACGAAGCCTGATATTACCGGTACCGGCATTACCAAGTTTAGCGGCAGACTGGCTGCGCACCTGCAAACCCGAAACTTTACCCGCAAGGGCATTGTTGATGTTTGTAGAGCGGATGGTGTTCAGTTGCTCCCCGGTAACTACCTGGGCGTTTACGGTAGAGTTGCGGAGTGTCCGCTTCATACCATAGGCACTGGTAACAATCACCTCAGTACCTGTAGTTACTACTCTTTTGGCCCGGACAGTAATGCTGTTATCGGAGCCTACGGTAACTTCCATGGCTTCGATACCGCCGGTGATCTCCAGCACATCGCCGGTTTTGGCTTGAATGCGGAAAACGCCGTTATTGTCGGCAGCTACCCCGGTACGGGTGCCTTTGATTCTTACAGATGCACCCACTACAGGGGCGCCTGTTTCATCGGTCACGGTTCCGGTAATTGTCCGGTTCTGACCGAAAGCTAATGCTGTAAAGAGCATCAGCATCGTAAACAGTGATGCGAATTTTCTCATGTTAACGTTAATTTAAATAATTTAAAAGCATTGAAAATCAAGGAAAACCGTCCATTTTCTGGGTTGGGATCGTAATCAAAGACACAAATGCCTCTGAAAATGCTGCCGCAATGTAAAACTTTTTTTAACAATTACTTAAATGACCCGAAAAAAATTCCGAACGGGTGTTTTGGCACACGGATGACGCTGATATAACGGATGCTAACGCCTGCCTGTCGGCAGACAGGGATTTTTATCCCGCCAATGGCGGGATAAATCCGTGATAATCCAAATGTATGGTTTGTAATCCCCCCAAATAAGACTGCTGAACCATGGAATATACCCATCCAAATCCGTGTCATCCGTGTGCTTTTCTCACTTCATTTACAACAGCCAGCGGACCTGCAGCTTCCCTTCAGTCCTTTTATTGCCCGGGATCTCATCCAGACCGGAGCCCACCGAGGTTTTATCCCGGTAAATGGTCTGTGCCCAGCGGAACCAGAAAGACAGCTTTTTTCCAGGATCATAATTAAGGTTGAGGTAGTACCGGAATCCTTTGTCATAAAAGCCGGGAATGGAGTAGCTGTAAAGCACATCGTTCTCGTAGGCATAGATGCGGGAATTGTAGCCGTCGGTTTCAAAATATTGCAGCCGGATACCGCCCGAAATTGGTTTCAGAAGGGGCTTATAGATACAATCGGTAAAAAGAAGGAAGCCATTTTCTTTATTGGGCCCGTTCTTGTCGTACCAGAGCAGTTCCACCCGGCTGCGGAGGGTGATGGCAGTATTCACTTTGTAATTTACCTGTGTCCGCCAGTTTTGCCTGGGATGAAAGACAAGGTAATTTGTAACGGCCCTCCCCAAGGGGGGATCCGGTTGGTTCCCCTGTTTGGATTCGCTGCGAAACCGGGTGTAAATTTCTACCTGCCTGTTCGGCGTGTACGACAGCTGGCTTAAAAAATCAGTTCCCCGGCTGGGCGCATCCACCAGGTATTTGAGCCAGGGGAATTTATAAATATCGGCATAGGCATCGATCCTCCAGCCCATGGCGGGGCGGATACTGATGCCGGCAAAAAAACCTCTTTCGTTGGTGGGGTAAGTATTCTCTGTAAACGCATTCCCGTTCACTGCCTGGTAAGCGGCTGCAATATGGCGGTGAAGCAGGGAGATATCCACCCGGTGATCCACACTTACCAGCAACCCGTTGACAAAGGCTTTATTGAAATGCTTATCGGCAGCAGCTTCGCCAAAGAAATGAAGGTTCTTATACGTATAACTGTAATCCACACTCATATTATACCAGTTTGTCCCGCTGATGGCATAGAGATTATAAGGTTCCTCCCTTTTTTGCACCGGCAGTGAGAAATTGTAATACACCCCGTTGACGCCCGCATGAAATTTCTTTCCGCGGTACAGCAGGTTGGCGCCAAAAGTTGTTTGGGTGAGATTATTTTTATCTGCCGCCTCGCTGCTCGTACGATGGTAGCCCGAACTGAGAATAGAGGAAATAAAATCCTCATTGTTCACCGTATCCGCTACGAAATTGGCGCTGAGTTTTCTAAATGAAACAAAGGCCGTGGATTCTACGTTGCCCTTTTTAATGCTGACACCCGCACCCCGGTGAAAATAAAACTCCCCGGCAGAGCTGTAAGGCCGCAGTACGGATGATTGCCTTTTGATACCCATCACCTCCACACTTTTTTTAAAGGCGAGGCTTTGCCATTGTATCAGCCCCTGTCCCATGTTCACCGTAAAATCTCCCAGTGCCAGCGACTGGATGATGCCGGTCTTCCTGGCAAAAAAGTGGAAGGAATAAAAATCAAAGGCTTTGTTTTGAGCTCCTTTCCCGAATTGTTCTCCTGCATCTTTGTCGCCCACCAGTCCAAACTGCAGCAGGTTTTTGTAAGTGTAGCGGTAGCGGAAAAGGATACGCTGGGGGCTGCCAAGGTATTTTGTGCCGGAACCTGACCGGTCAAACCCTGCTGACTTCTCCAATACCTGTGATATCCTCAGCAAAAGACTGTGTTCGCCGTCCCGGAACCTTTTACTTAATTCTTCTGCAAGCGAAACAGGTACAGCAATGGTAATGAAAGGCAGCAGTTTTTTTATCGTTGCCACATCCCAGGATGGCACTGCCTGTAACTCGTAGATATGAACGAACCTGCCAAAAAGGTTGCGGTAAGAAAGGAGGTTGGCTATTTGCAGATCCGTTATAATTCTTAATTGCTTTAGTTCTTCCGCATCCGCGGTATTCAGGTTCAGCGGGTTTTTCCTGAAATGCTCGAGGTCCTGCAACCAGGCATCATCCTCGGTTTCGCCCTGGTCGGCATCGGTCTGGTTTTCCAGTTGCTGTTCGCTGCTGACGGGGATCTCCTGGCCCCATCCCCTGAAGGGGTGAAACAAAAATCCAAGACTAAAAAAAAATAATATCAGCGCTGTCTTTGTCACATTTTTGTTATGATGTAACCCCTTACCCCCCTTTAGGGGATGGGGGCTTAAAATTGAAAAGTAAGAGAAGGCCGGGGGTAATGCCCAATTGCGGATGGTAGTTGGTCGTAACATCCAGCCGGAAGGATTGTATCGTCAGTCCCAAACCAAGCCAGGCAGAAGAGGTGCCGGATGATATACCGGCCCTTGCCATCAGTTGGGGAATGAATTTGTACTGCAATCCTGCATTTACATTCACCGGCCGGTCTTCTTCTTTGACAATTTCTGCACTGACAAAAAATTTCTCAGAAGCATCGTAGCCCATTCCCAATGTATAAACCGATGAGAGTTCTTCATCTCCATTCTTGCCAAATTTGCCTCCAACGGGGCTGTTGACATGGATACCGGCATGCAATTTTTCGGAGATGTGCAGCACCGTGCCTGCTTCAAAACTTATGGCAGATGAATTACCATAGCCCGACGAGATGCTGATGCCATTGTAATTGAATTGTGCCCCCACATCTGCTTTGTTACCCAGTTTTCTGGCATAGGCCAGCCCCAGTTGTGTCTCGTTATAGTCGCTAAAGCCGTAGTAGTTCGCCTTCAACCCAAAATTACCCGACCGGGTGGGAATACCGATAGCTGCAGTGTAACTGTTCAGTTCACTCAGCATGAATCTTCTTTCCCCATAAACAGCAGCTGAAGGATTTTTTAATTGTGCTAAAGAAGCCTGGTTGGCTGTAAATGAAAACAAATCCGTATGCCGGATGCTGTATGCACCAAGTCCGGTGTATGCAGCTGCTACCGGACGGCGGAGTGTCTGTGCGGTTGTACCAATGCCCAGAAATACGGTAAATAATAGTCCCCACTGGATCTTTTTCCCCAAGCCAAAAAATTTTATTCCGAAAGTTACAGGGATAGTTTTTGGCGGCAAAATTTAAAGTGTGCGGGGAATACCGGATTGATTTCACGCAAAGCCACCAGGTTTATCATTTACTCTTCTGAAATCATTTCTTTGCGCCTTGTTTACTTAGCGCCTTTGCGTGAAAATATTTCTAAGATCAGCCATTCCCCGCATACTTGTCAGACGGAGACCGTCAGACAAGTATTACATTTGCGCCATGGAAATACTGGATGGGAAAAAAGCAGCACAGGCGATAAAGGATGAGCTGAAAATGGATGTGGCGCAATCGGCAACCGAAGGAAAAAAGATACCGCACCTGGCAGCGATACTGGTCGGAAACAACGGCGCCAGCGAAACCTATGTGGC
>JANNUI010000225.1:0-3057 GCA_031395125.1 Chitinophagaceae bacterium
ACCAAAAGTTTGCCCGGGTTTGATGCTGTTTTGGTTTGGGTCAATCCAATCGAACAGGGGAGGGACAGAAAACAACTCGATTCATTGCTTACTGAAATAGCAGCCAAAGGGTGTTTTGTCTCCACGCATCCGGAAGTGATACTGAAGATGGGAACAAAAGATGTGCTGTATAAAACAAAAGACATGGACTGGGGAGGCGATACAAAAATGTATACCAGTTATAAAGACTTTCTTAGCCTGTTTTTTACATCTTTAAAAACTTCTGGAGTCAGAGTATTAAAACAATACAGGGGTAATGGAGGTGACGGAGTTTATAAAGTTGAACACGCTTCGGCTGGTATAATAAAAGTGACTCATGCTTTAGCTGGTAGCCAGGATAAAATCTTACCGATAGATGATTTCTTTCTTGAGTTCAGGCGTTTCTTTTCCAACAATGGGATGCTGATCGACCAGGAATGGAATAACAATATCGCCAATGGTATGGTGAGGTGTTATCTAACAGGAAACAAAGTGGCCGGTTTCGGTTACCAGGAGATCAACGCCCTGTATGAATTGAACGGGATCCATATCCCACCCGGCAAGCGATATTATTTTACGGAAAACTGTGGCCTGTTCAGCAACCTGAAAGAGATCATGGAAAACAAATGGGTGCCTGAGTTGCAAAACAGTTTAGCCATCAGCAATGAAATGATGCCCGTTATCTGGGATGCCGATTTTTTTATCAATACTTTAAATAGCCAGACTGCTGTTGGAAAATATACACTTTGCGAGATCAATGTCAGCTCTGTTTCACCTTTTCCACCAAGCGCCATTCCATTCATCGTGAATGAATTGGCGAGCAGGATCAATAAATAGAGTTTATTGGGGTTGAAAGCTCAGTGAAGCATCCTCTTTCCTGTGTTTTACCACAAACCACCCGGTCACCAGTAACGATAAAATAAAATATGCCCCAAGAATATATTTTACAGAAACCATCCACTGGCTGGCACCAAACCAATCCCCCTGCGAGTATAAAAAATAAAGACCAAGACCGCTCCGAAGGAGTTCGGGAATGATGGCATAACGGTTACGGTCCATCAGTTCGGTAAGGGCATACACACTTATAAAAGTAAAGGCCCCGTACCAGTAGATATAACTGCTGTCAAGGCTATTGATATACGCAATATTGCCAAAGAGGTAGCTGACAGAAAAAAGCAGGAACAGCAACTGCAGCCATGCCCATGCATTGAGGGCCGGAGAGGTCCTGGTATCATACTTTTTAAAATGATACACATCCTCAATTTTATACACCGGGTACCTGGCGGCCACATCGGCCGGGCGGTAGCCGGTGGGTTTAAACCAGAGCGTAAACTTTTCTTTCCAGCTGCTGGTCCGCCATGCATCTTTTATCAGCAGCCAGATATGCTGGAAATTTATCCTGATGGGGTTCCAGGTGCGGGCCGGTCTTGTAATGCCATAGATCGGCGGTACCTCTTTTTTCTCTTCCACAAAAGTGCCGAAGAGTTTGTCCCATACAATAAATATCTGCGAAAGGTTTTTGTCCATGTACTCGGGGTTCACGGCATGGTGCACCCGGTGGTGACTGGGGGTCACAATGATCTTTTCCAGAAAACCCATCTTGTTAATATGTTGAGTATGGTACCAGAACTGGGCAAAGAGCTGGATGGGCCCCAACACGGCGATCACCTCCCACGGAATGCCGAGCAGCGCTGCAGGCAATAAGAGCACCGTAAAAAGATTGAAAAAAGAAGAAATGCTTTGCCGCAGGGCGCAGGCAAGGTTGAACTCCTCGCTGCTGTGATGGATGACATGCAGGTTCCAGAACAAATTGATCTTATGGCTCCAGCGGTGCACCCAGTAGCCGTTGAAATCAATTACAATGAAAGTGATGATATAGACGACGACCGTGTTCTCAATTGTTGTGATAGCGAGATGCTCCAGCATAAAGGGATAGATACCGATGGCAATGGCGAGGCCGAGCACATCTTTGGTCACATTGGTCACCCCGCTGCTGAGGGAGGAGATCATGTCCATATTGCGGACGGTGTCACGGCCTTTTCTCCAGCCATACCATTTCTCAAAAAGAACGAGAATCAGAAAGGCGGGCATTGCGATGAGTAGTATCTTGCCGTAGGTTTCCATTAGCGTAAATTTAGTAAAGTTTTGAAAGATTTCACGCAAAGACGCCAAGGTTAGTACATAAGCCGCAACGCCTTATGTATTCTTTGCGTTTTCTTTGCGCTTTTGCGTGAAAAAAAATCTATTATGAAGTACGTTTTCGATTGTATTGATGCGCATACATGTGGTAACCCCGTCCGGTTGGTAAAAGAAGGCGGCCCGGTGCTCCAGGGAAAGAATATGAGTGAAAAGCGGCAGCATTTTCTGCGGGAATACGACTGGATACGGACCGGGCTGATGTTTGAGCCCCGCGGGCACGACATGATGAGCGGCAGCATCCTCTACCCGCCGCATGACCCGGCCAATGATGTGGCCGTTCTCTTTATTGAAACCAGCGGCTGCCTGCCCATGTGCGGGCATGGAACGATCGGCACTATTACGATCGCAATTGAAGAAGGACTGATCAAACCGAAAACCCCCGGTTTCGTGAAAATGGAAACCCCGGCGGGATTAGTAAATGTGAAATATAAAACAGTCGGGAGTCGGGAGTCGGGAGTCGGGCTTGCCCGCCGAAGCCTTGGCGAAGGAGGGAGCCGGTCGTTTAAAGTAGAAAGTGTAAAACTGACCAATGTACCTGCGTATTTACATTCAACTGAATTGACGGCTGATTGCCCTGAGTTAGGAGAATTGATAGTTGATGTTTCCTATGGCGGGAATTTTTATGCGATCGTGGATGTACAAAAGAATTTTAAGGGACTGGAGCATTATACGGCGGATAAACTGATCACATGGGCAAGGGAGCTGCGGAAGAACATCAATGCAAAGTATGAGTTTGTGCACCCGGATGATGCCACGATAAAAGGCTGTTCGCATATTTTATGGGCAGGAGCAGTGTTAGATAAGACATCTACGGCAAGAAACGCTGTGTTTTACGGTGAC
>JANNUI010000308.1:0-9568 GCA_031395125.1 Chitinophagaceae bacterium
AGTACTGGGTTTTGGCGCCCGGATCATAAAAAGCAATGACAAAGCGCCGAAATACATCAACACCCCGGAGAATGAGATCTACATAAAAAGCAAGATCCTGTATGGCTCTTATTTTGCCCGGCAGGCCATTGATAAAGCTGATGAGTGCCTGCTGGTAGAAGGCTATACCGATGTCATTTCCCTGCACCAGGCTGGTATTGAGAATGTGGTGGCCAGCGGGGGCACTTCACTCACCCCTGACCAACTCAGGCTGATCAAAAAATACAGCAACAACCTCACTATTATATATGATGGCGATGCTGCCGGTGTGAAAGCTGCTTTAAGGGGGCTGGATCTTGCGCTGGAAGAAGGACTGAATGTAAAACTGGTACTGATACCGGATAAGGATGACCCGGACAGTTATGTGAATAAGCTGGGGGCATCTGCCTTCAGGGATTTCATTGAAAAGAATAAAAAAGATTTTATCCTGTTTCAACTGGAAGTGGCGCTGAAAGATGCCGGCACGGATTCAGTGAAGAAATCTGAAGTGGTGAACCGGATCGCAGAAACGATCTCCCGCATCAATAAAGCCGAAGATTTTACCAAACAGCAGGATTACATCCGCCAATGCGCCGAGGTTCTGAAAATTGATGAGGCAGGGATGCACAGCCTTGTCAATAAATTTATCCGTGACCGTATTGCCGTACAGGAAAGAAAATTGCCTCCCGATAGCTATCGGGATGAGGAAGCAAAGCTGCATGAGGAAAATGCAAAGCAGGCTGAAGCGACCGGCTACGATGATGCCACATTTAATTTACTGTTCAAAGACGAACTGCAGGAACGGGAAGTGGCCCGGTTACTGCTGGAATATGGAATAAAAAAATGGGATGATTCCAAACTGGTGGCGGAATACATTTTTGATGAAATGGTGGATGAAAGTTTAATTGATAATAAAGAGGTAGTCCGGCTGATGGCCGCTTTTAAAGAATTACTCCAAAACAATCCCGGCACTGCTAACCGCAATTACTTTATCTATCATCCCGATACAAAACTGAGTACGCTGGCTGTTTCATTGCTGAACTTTCCCTACGAGGAGAGTGAACGCTGGCGCAGGGAATTCAGTCAGTCCACCGGGTACCAGCCGCAGCTCTTTGACCAATCCTACGAAAATTTTATGCAAATCGTGGCCACAGATAATGAAGAGAAGCTGATGGGCTACCTGAAAATGGATGAGGAGAAAACCAATGCTACGGTGGAATCAGCTGTCATTTATCTTAAACTGCGAAAGATCAAAAGAATGCTGCTGGAAAACCAGGTTGTCCTGGAAAAACCTCATACCGCTGAGGAGTACTCTATTCTTCACCAGACCCACGGGCACCTGAAACAGATGGAAATGAAACTTACGGGAAAGACTGGGGCTGTGATCATCCGGTAATTGTACCGGCCAGCAGCATATCACTGTACGACAGCTCCACGAGGTTTTCATCCCTGATCCCAAATACCTGCATGTAAAAAATGCATTGTTCCTTTAGTTGTTCCTGCGATAGATGATCGGCCAGCATATTCCCTGCTTCGATCTCCACAAAATAACCCAGCCCCGGTACTTCGTCAAGATGAAACTTTACATTATCAATGTAATATATTTCTCTCCTCTTCTTCACCACCACTTTAATTCCGATTGATCTTGCCAGTATCGTTTTCAGCCCGGCGGCATCTTCCACTTTTACCAGGTTGAAATGAGAACTCTTTGGCCCGGCCTGGTTGGTTCTTTCATACCAGATCATGTTGTTCTCAATATTTCCTTCCCGCAATTTCAGCCTGCCATCCGGCACATTGAAGTAGGTATCTGTCTGTTCATCCGTTCCTTTAAAAGTTGCGTTATTCGTAAGCAGGTAATTTCTTACAAAGCTTGCATCACTGCACCTGGCTTTTATTTCCACGTTTAAAAAAGACATGCTGGAAGTAATAAGTTAACGGTGGAAAATTAAAGATTTGATTTCAACATCCTTGCTTCGGCCGCCGCGTCATTGCGAGCAGGAGTCGAAGCAATCTGGCCGTCTCGTCATTGCGAGCCGTAGGCGAAGCTTCGTCATTGCGAGCCGTAGGCGAAGCAAAAAAGGTTTGCCGTGAACGGCAAACCTGAATACATTTTGGATGAGCTGGCTTCTTATTCCGCCATGGCTGTTGACTGCCTCTTGCGGCTGTGTACCACATCATCGCCCCGCTGCATTTCGCCACGGGTAAACCGCATGGCCGTCCACACATGGTCCAACTCGATCCGCTCAATACTTTCATAACCTTCGCAGGTCAGGCGGTTCCAGCTGCACTCACGGTTCAGGTCGGTAACGATCTTGGAGGTGGTTTTGGGATAGGCTACCCAGAATTTACTCTCTCCCTTCAGTGAAGGCATTACGTCCTTCAGGATGCCATTAAGCTGGTTCTCGTTCACGGCAAATACCAGTGCAAAATCAATCTTCCGGCTTTTGAGCAGCGGAGTCATGTTTTTGGCAAAAGACAGTTTGCTGAACTGTTTCTCAATGGAGGAGGGCAAACCCTGAATTAAAAGATTCTTTTCGTCGGCCAGTTGTAACTTTTCTAACAGTGTTTGTGACATACCTGGTAACTGTTTTAGAGGTTACCGTCAACAACCTGGATTGCAGTGCTGTTAACGGGGTTCTCATGGCAGGGAGGGCAAAGGTAATAAGAATACCGCGTAAATGCTATACTTTGACGAATAATAATCCCGTCCAAAGCCTTATTGGACGGGATTCTTGCTCAAAAACAAGATTTTTATTTGCCTGTTTCCATTGGTTTGTAATACTTCATGGCTTCAGGCATCAATTCTTTCAGTTTATCGATCCTTCTGCCCTCTGACGGGTGAGTACTGAGAAATTCAGGCGGTTTCTGTCCGTTGCTGGCTTTTTCCATTCTTTCCCAGAGTCCGATAGCTTCTTGTGGGTTATAGCCAGCCCTTGCAGCAAAGATCAAACCATACCTATCCGCCTCCAACTCATGTTTTCGGGAAAATGGAAGCATGACTCCAACAGTAGCCCCCACACCATATGCTGTCAGGAAAAGGTTCTGTGTTTCCTGTGGTTTATTTGCCACAGCTACTGCAAGGGCAAGTTCGCCAACAGATGCTAGTACACCCTGGCTCATCCGCTGGTTGCCGTGTTGAAGCAATGCATGAGATACTTCATGCCCCATTACTGCGGCAAGCGCCGCTTCATTTTGTGTGATGGGTAGTATACCGGTATAAACAACAATTTTTCCTCCCGGCATGCACCAGGCATTCACCGTTTTATCCTCCACCAGGTTGGTTTCCCATTTGAAGCCGGCCAGTTTATCACTTATACCCAACTCTGCATAATGTTCTTCTACTGCTTTTACGATCCTGTTCCCCACCCGTTTCACCATTTGTGCATCCCGGTTGCTGCTGCTGGCCACAACTTTATTGCTGGAAAGGAATTTCTGGTATTCACCGGTTGCCATCGTCTGCAACTCGGATTCAGGCAACAGGGTCAGTTGTTTCTTGCCTGTCAGCACATTTTTTGAACAGGCGATAAGCAAGGCTGCTATTACAAAAACCGAAGTGATTCTTTGTATCATATTAATTCGTTTTTTCAATGACGCTCAATGATTGTACCGGGTTGGTATAATCAGTAAATTATTTTATACTTTAAATTAAGATGTTTTGCCAGCAGTTGCTAATCAGCAGAAGCATCTCTTCGCCGGCGGCGCTTTTCCCTCTGGCGGAAGATAGGCACTTTACTTTCGCTGCCTTTCAGCAGGCGACCGATATTTTTCTGGTGTGTCAGCAGCACCATCAGGGCAACAGTTATAGCAAATACCCGGTACAGCGGGTTGTCCACATTAAAAATGACGAGGATAAAAACAGGGAAAGCAAGGCTTGCCAGTATGGAACTTAAGGAAACAAAACGGGTGAGATAAAGCACCAGCATGAAGATACCCACACAACTAAGCGCCGTCCATGGTGAAATGCCCAGCACCAGTCCAAACAAAGTGGCAACTCCTTTTCCTCCACGAAACTCAGCCCATATGGGAAATATATGACCGATCACAGCAGCAAGGCCGAGCCCTGTCTGCAGGTTTTGCAGGTTAACTTCATTGTCAGCATATTCAGGAAGCAATAAAGCAAGTTTGACGGCAATGATCCCCTTCAGCATATCCATCACCATCACATAGGTCCCCCACTTCGGGCCCAGCACCCGGTAGGTGTTGGTGGCACCGGCATTGCCGCTGCCATAGTCACGGATATCAATATCAAAAAAATGCTTGCTGACCCATACAGAACTGGGAATGCTGCCGATCAGATATGCGAGAATTATCAGTAGTAGCTCGTTCATAGAACCCCATCCAGAGGGAACTGCAAAAATAATCAAAAAGGCTAACGGGTAACATTAAATTAATGAATAGATAAACATTTGTTAACCATTGAATCTTAAGCTGATCCAGTTGTTCCGCTCCATTTTATTCGTTTGCTTGAATTGATAAGCGGCAGCTCTCTGCATGATTTCCATTTCATCCTCCGCCAGTAATCCGCTCAGCAGCAATATACCTCCAGGCTGTAAACAACCTGCCAGCAAACTAAAATTATCCAGTATCACATTTTTATTGGCGTTGGCAAGGATGAAGTCATACTGCTCCCCTCCTTTCATTGATTCAGCTTTGAGCAGTTTAATTCTTTTGCAATGGTTCTGGTTCATGTTCTCCGCTGCATTGGCCATGCTCCATTCGTCATTATCAACGGCAACTACAGCTGATGCACCCAGTTTTTCCGCAAGGATGGCAAGAATGCCTGCGCCGGCAGCGAAATTAAAAACGATCTTACCGTTAAAATCTATTTCCCGCATCTGCTGCACCATCATCCAGGTAGTAGCATGGTGACCCGTGCCAAAACTTATTTTTGGGGTGATGATGATCTCATGTTCGGCTGTTTTTACCGGCTCATGAAAACCGGCCCGGATAGCAACCCACGGGGTTCTGCGAACAAAATCATCCACAATCACCGGCTGAAAGCTGGATTCCCAGCTGGCATTCCAATTCTGCTCAGGTACTAGCTGTTCTGAAAAGGAAAGCTGGTATTTGTAAGCCAGTTCATGCAACAGCTCTTTATCATATGTTTTCTCAGGAATAAATGCCTTTAATTCTGTTTCGTTTTGCTCGAAGCCTTCAAAACCTGCTTCAGACAAGTGAGCAATGAGTACCTCCTGCTGTTCAGGCTGGAGGTCAGTGAAGGTTATTTGGATGTGATTAGGCAAATAGGGGTTTGTAATTGATAAATAAATTTGTCAGTTAAATAAACTATGGAGATATTCCTTTTCGGGGTCATTAATTAATTGTTGAATATTCCCCTTCTCAAATTTTAAATTGAGTGTTCCTTTAATCTCACTATCCTCAATTGCTCTAACCCCATCTAATACACATAAAAATCCAAAGACACTAGTTTCCACAGATTCTCTGACTATTTCCATAACCATACTTTTATCTTTTTCATTTAAGTTTTTAAAGAAAACAGACATCTCAACTAAGCCGGGTGAAGGTTTTCTGCCTGGAGGATCAGTGAGAATTGATTTTACACCATTAACTGAATAATCAACCACTACTGTTTTGATTGCTTTAATAAATTCTTCTGGATTCATTGCAAAAAGTTTATGCAAAATTAAAAAAGCCCCACATTGTGAGGCTTTAAATAATATCTGAGTCCAAAGCCCCTTTAGGGGTTGGGGTTTAATCTTGCTGTTGCGGCGGTGTTTGCTCTTCCCTCGCCTTCTGCTCCGGTTTTGGCATCAAAATCTTTCTCGATAATTTGAACTTTCCGGATTTAGGGTCTGTGCCAATCAGTTTCACTTTCATCACATCCCCTTCATGCACCAATCCCTCCAGTGTTTCCAATCTCTTCCAGCTTACTTCGCTGATATGCACCAACCCCTGCTTACCGGGCATAAATTCAACAAATGCCCCGAAAGGCATGATTGATTTTACGACAGCTTCATACACATCACCAACAGATGGCACTGCCACAATTCCTTTGATCCATGACACAGCTTTATCCACGCCTTCTTTGCTGGTGCTGAAGATACTGATCTCTCCACGACCATTTATTTCTTCTAAGTTGATGGTAGTTAATGTTTCTCTTTGTATTTCCTGTATCACTTTACCACCGGGCCCGATCACAGCGCCGATGAATTCTTAGTCAATGAACAGCTTGATCATTCTCGGTGCATGGGGCTTCACATCTTCTCTTGCCGCAGGAATACAGTTGTACATTGCATCCAGAATATGCAAACGGCCCCGCCTCGCCTGTTCCAATGCCTGCTGCATCACTTCCATTTTCAAACCGTCCACCTTGATATCCATCTGCACGCCGCAGATACCTTCTCTTGTTCCGGTCACTTTAAAATCCATATCACCCAGGTGGTCTTCATCACCCAGAATGTCAGTCAGGATGGCGTATTTATCATCCTTTGTGATCAATCCCATCGCCACGCCACTCACATGTTTGGGGAATGGGATACCGGCATCCATCAGGGCCAGTGAAGCGGCACATACCGTGGCCATTGAGGATGAACCATTTGATTCCAGGATATCGCTGACCACACGAACGGTGTAAGGAAAATCTCCTGTAGGCATCATCTGTTTTAACGAACGCTGCGCCAGTCTGCCATGCCCTACTTCCCTGCGGCTCTGGCCTCTCATCATCTTTACTTCGCCGGTGGAAAAAGGAGGGAAATTATAATGCAAAAAGAATTTTGAGTCGTAAGATATGGCCGCACTCTCCACTAAAATCTCATCTAAGGGAGTTCCTAAAGTAACAGTGGTAAGTGATTGGGTTTCACCTCTGGTAAACAAAGCGGCTCCATGGGGTGATGGTAATACATCTATTTCCATATCGAGCGGACGAACAGTCTCGAGACTACGGCCATCCAGTCTCACTTTTTCATCCAGTATCATATCCCTTACCACATCATACTGCAGGTCGCTGTAATAAGCGGTGGTCAGTTTTTTTGTCAGTGACGGCATTTCTCCGCCTTCCGGCAGGTTCAGCCCGGCTTTGATATGCTCCTGCACCTCATCATGAACCGCGGAAAAGCGATCGCTTCTTTCATGCTTGCTCAATTTACCTTTGGCTATTTCGTACACTTTGGGTTTTGCAAAAGCATAAACTTTCTCTTTCAGTGCTTCATCCGTAGCCGGTTTGGTATAGTCTCTTTTACCCGTCACGCCTTTAAGGTCTCTCAGCTCTTCCTGTGCCTTTACCTGTATGCGAATGGCATCATGGGCGATCTCCAGCGCTTTGCAGAGGTCCGCTTCGCTGCATTCCATTGCTTCACCTTCCACCATCATCAGGTTCTTTTCAGTGGCGGCGATGATGAAATCCAGGTCAGATTTTTCCATTTCGCTGCGGTAAGGGTTCACGATGAACTCACCATTGACCCTGGACACCCTCACTTCAGAAATAATTTCTTTTATAGGAATATCTGAAACGGCCAGCGCTGCAGATGCAGCGAGACATGCCAATGAATCGGGCATCACTTCGGGATCGCTGGAGATCAGTGTCACCAGTACCTGCACTTCACACAAATAATCCTCCGGGAAAAGCGGGCGGAGGGCCCGGTCAATCAAACGGCTGGTCATCACTTCGTAGTCGTTGAGCCTTGCTTCTCTTTTAAAGAATGAGCCGGGGATACGGCCTGCAGAGGCAAATTTTTCCTGGTAGTCAACCGACAACGGGAAAAAGCCCTGTCCCTCCTTGGCTTCTTTATTAGCCACCACGGTAGCGAGTATCATACAATTGCCTTGCGAAACAGTAACAGATCCGTCGGCCTGGCGGGCCAGGCGGCCGGTTTCAATGGTTACCATGCGGCCTCCGCCTATATCAAATGTTTTACGAATGGGTTGTTGTAACATGTTGTTAGATGTTTGAGGTTTGAGGTTCTATGTTTCGAACACTCAAACAAGTTTTAGATTTTATTAATGAGCCCGGCTGCGTTACTACTATCATCGTCCCTTGCGTCGCACTCTTGTACAGCATGAATCCTGTTCTGCATTTGTGAAGAGTCTGAAAACAACAAAAAAATCCAATAGTCTGAAAACAGTTATACCCAACATCATCTGAAGAAGTTGGGAATAATCATTTATGAGGTATTTTATCTTTACAAAATGTAGAGAGAAACTTCTTATAAAAGACTTTTCCTAACACCCCTTCAGGGGATGGGGGCGTCTTTTTTATTTCCTTAATCCGAGTTTCTCGATCAACTGGCGGTAACCCATCAGGTTGTGCTTCTGCATATAGTTCAGTAAACGCTTGCGTTTACCAACCAGTTGCATCAGGCCGCGGTGAGTGGAGAAATCTTTTTTGTTTTCCTGGAGGTGATTGCTGATCTGTGCAATACGTTCAGTAAGCAGGGCAATCTGGCCTTCAATGGAACCGGTATTTGTTGAAGTCCCGGCGTAGGTTTTTAAAACATCAGCTTTTTTTTCTTTTGTAAGAGGCATCTTTTAAAATTTTAAGTTTTTCCAAAGGAATCTTCCGAAGGAACCCCTTCGGGCCTTTGGGGCATCCGATTTTTCATCTTGTATTTAAGGCGGCAAAGGTAAGGCAGACAAAGTGAACAGCAAAGGGTTTGGAAGGCTATTTTTAAGATTATTGCTCCTTGTGCAGGCTGGTTATCAGGGCTTAACCATACTTTTGCCTATATGGATTTATCACAGGATACCCGCAATATTCTGGGCCTGCAACTTCCCACCGATCCCAGGTGGACCAACCTGGCAGAAAAATCCCTGGAAGACATCCTGACCGACCATGCTTATTGTGAGCAAAAAGCAGCCACTTCCTGCATTTCGCTGATCCAGCGGTACAGTTCAAAAGAAAAACTGGTGGCTGAACTTTCTCCCATCGTTACCGAGGAATGGGGACACTTCCGGCTGGTACTGTCTGAGTTACATAAACGAAAACTAAAGCTGGGTAAACAGCGCAAGGATGAATATGTGAATGCCCTGATCAGCTTTCAGCAAAAAGGAGGCGATGGCGAGGGCCGGATGCTTGACCAGTTACTCACCATGGCATTGATAGAAGCCCGGAGTTGCGAACGGTTCAAGAGATTGAGTGAGGGGTTGGGTGATGAATACCTGAGGAATTTCTACCGCCGTTTCATGGAGAGTGAAGCCGGTCACTATACCCTCTTCATCGGGCTGGCTGAAACATATATTGACAGGGAAAAGGTCCGGCGTCGCTGGGCGGAATGGCTGGCATACGAAGCCGGTATCATCCAAAACCTGGAACTACGGGGCGACCGGATACATTGAGCTAAGAGATTGAAAGAGAAAATGAGTTAAAAGAGAATTGTTGAAATATTGAGTCTTTTTCTCCTGATTTAGAACGAATTCATGGAGCCAAGAGTTTGAAGGAGATAATGAATTAAAATAAAGAGTTTTCTATTTAACTCTTTTTCTCCTTTTCTCTTTTTTACTCTTTGCTAAATTTCCCGCAAACGATTGTATCATCTCCACCGGTGTAATAAACCTATTTTCAAAGCCGGATATCTTACGTTAATGCACAGGCCAG
>JANNUI010000323.1:0-2360 GCA_031395125.1 Chitinophagaceae bacterium
TCCGAAATATTCTCGTTGACTACTATGACGCCAATCACAATTCCATTGGCTTCCAGGATATTTTTTGCATCGGCAAACCTCATCCCGGTAATCACCGGCACAGAAAATTCTCTTTTTCCCACGCCATCTCCTAACACCAAAGAAATGGTACTACCCTTTCTTATTTTAGTTCCGGGGCTAATGACTACTCCGTTATAATGCTGTTCCAGTATGGCATTTTTGGCAAAATCGGGTTTGAATGTAGTGTCGCCGATTCTCAGATCCATATTCTTTAACACCATTTCTGCATTGCGAAAGCTGTAGCCCACCAGGTTGGGCATTTCCATCACCGGTGGAACAGAACGGCTGACCACCAGGTAAACGGTGCGGTTGGATTTCACCAGTTCGTCTGCATCGGGGATCTGCTTGATGACCATCATGGCTTTTGCCGTATCCACATATATCGAATCCTGTATCTCCACACTGAAGCCGGCTTTTTTCAGTATTTTTTTTGCTTCATCATATTTCTTCCCGGTCACCGAAGGCACCGTGGCGGAACGGCCATGCCCTGTCAGGCATTTCAGGGAGGAAAGGAACAGGAAAAAAATGCCGAAGGCAAGTACCAGGCCGACCAGTATATTGACCCAGAGGGGACGATGTGTGATAAGTTTCAGCACAGGGTATTTTTTAGCATTGTTGTCTGTTCGGCAAAAGCACCCGGGAGTATGTTTGAACCACATAGGCACATAGAAACATAGGCTTTCACATAGAAACCTATGTGTTTTCTTCTATTGTGTGCTATGTTGCTATGTGGTTCCATTTCCTGCTTGCTTTATCCCGGCAGTCAATTTAGTTTTTTGTTCTTCATTATAATACCTCTTCCACCAGTTTGGTATAAAACTCCTGCAGGCTCCAGCCCATGGCCTTTACCTGCTGCGGCACAATGCTGGCCTCACTCTGCCCGGGAACGGTATTTACTTCAAGCATATATGGCCTTCCCTCTTTTTCATTATAAATGAAATCGATCCGCACCACCCCGCGGCAGTTGAACACTTCATAGACCTTCCGGGCTGCCTCCCTTATTTTATCGGCGATCAGTTCCTCCACCACGGCCGGGGTTGTTTCGGATGACTTCCCCTGGTACTTGGCTTCAAAATCAAAAAATGCCTTGTCTCCATGTGCCTTTACTTCCGTCAATGGCAGTACAATGATATTTCCTTTTGACTTAAAAACTCCTGCGGTGAACTCCCTTCCTTCCACCATTTCCTCCACCAGCACCTGGTCATCTTCTTTGAATGCTTTTTCAAT
Source organism: Chitinophagaceae bacterium (assembly GCA_031395125.1). GTDB lineage: Bacteria > Bacteroidota > Bacteroidia > Chitinophagales > Chitinophagaceae > JJ008. The sequence continues at coordinate 1,288 of JANNUI010000323.1, forward strand.
GGCCACGCCCAATTCATCAGTAAAAGCATCCACTTTCGACATACCGATGCTGGAACCGCCGTTGTTAGGCTTTACAAATACCGGGAATGTCAAATTTGCTGCCACCTGATAGTCCTGAGTGTTAGTCGAAGGATCGGGTTCATCCGGGTTGCTGAAATTATTCTTTATAAGCACTACCGACCTGGCCACGGCGATCCCTGCCATGCCCGCCACTGCTGTTGCATATCGTTTGTTGAAAGTGATGGCAGATGAGGCCGCATCGCAACCGGTATACCGGATCTTCAGTGTGTCAAAATATCCCTGCAGTTTCCCGTCCTCCCCGGGTGTGCCATGCATACCGATGAATACAGCATCAAATTTTATTTTTTTTCCGCCAATGGACAGGGAAAAATCATTTTTATCAATGTCTGTACTGCTGCCATCCGGAAGTTTGTGCAGCCAGCCGGATGGACTGATATCAATAAGGTAAACATCGAACCGGTTGCGGTCAAGGTTATTGTCAATAGTTACTGCACTTTTATAGGATATCACCGCTTCGCCTGAAAAACCGCCGGTAACCAGCGCAATGTTCTTCTTCATTATGGGTTGTGTAGTGGTTTTGCTCCCGCATTGGCGGGATAGTGTATGCAAATATTGCAGAAATATTTAAGATGCCCAACCGGGGCGAACTGAATCAGTTAGCATTAACAAAAAATATGAGAAACTAAGGCTGCTTTGAGAGATTTTGGCCTGTAGAAGCAATTTTTAGGCACACGGATGACACGGGTAAGACGGATAAAAACGGATTTTTATCCCGCCTGCGGCGGGATAAATCAGATATATTACAGATGATTTAGGTTACGAGATGTAAAACAATCCTGAATGCTGCGAAGCAGCATAAATCCGTGAATATCTATCCAATCAGTTAAATCCGTGTGCCAAAAAAACTTTGTACAAAAAGAAATGTCGAAGGGTTGGGGGCACCAGCCTTCGCTGATTTATCCGCCTTAGTTTTAACGTCGGCGGAAGCTTCGGGGGAAACCTGCCTTCGCCAAGGCTACGGCAGATAAAATAAGAAAGGTGAAGGCTGTTTC
>JANNUI010000355.1:0-7340 GCA_031395125.1 Chitinophagaceae bacterium
CTGGCATGGGTGCATTATCAAATGGGAAATTATAAGGAGGCATTCAAACTGTCAGAAGCTTATGTGTATAAGCACAGCGCTGAACCGGATGCCATGATGCATACTGCTTTTATCTACGCTGCCAACGGGAAAAAGCAGGAAGCAATAGAAATGCTGCAGGAATGCCTGGAAAGTTCATTCGAACTGGGGCCTGTTGTCAGCAAACAAATAAAAGATAAGCTGGCTTCCTTATAACCTAATGGCCTTTTCCAAATTTCATCTCGCCTGACCGGATGGCGACTTTCAGGTCGTTTTCTTTGGGAGGTAGCGGGCAGTTATAGACATCGCTTACATAAGCACAATACGGGTTGTAGGCCTTGTTGAAATCAAGGATATACGTTCCTTGTTCCATCTCCCCGGTCGTTGCATCAATATATCTTCCATTCTCGTAGGTATCTTCTCCTGATGTTCTATCCGTAAAAGCGATCAAAAGGTAGTTGGCATATTTGGGAACAGACAACAACCCCTGGGACTGGTGAACCTGCAACGTCAAGGCCGTATCATGGATACTGAAATAAAGTGTTCCGTAGACCCGGTACAGCTTTTTCTCAGGACCGGTTGTTTCTATTTTGAACCAGGGCTCTTCTTTGGCTTTTTCAAATCTTGCTTTGATACAATACGATTCATCAATGGGGTAGAAGCGGAGTGATTGTTGGTTTTCCCCCTTTATCACTTCATGCTCACTCACATATTTGTTACGGAAAGATGCAAGGGAATCTGTGTACTTGCTCTCTTGCCCGAGTAAGGAACAGCCAATTAAAACTGTTGAAAAGGTTAGTAAAATAAATTGCTTCATATCCCAGGTCTTAATTCATCATCAGCACATTCACACTGCGCTGGAGTATATTGAAAGCGATCTCCGCCATCAGGTTCTCTTTGTCCAACGTCGGGTTTACCTCCGTTATTTCGAAGCAGCAGATCTTCCTGTTCTGCATGAATTTGCTGATGAGGTCTTCGGCTTCCCTTTCCCGCAAGCCGTTGCTCACCGGGGTGCCCGTGCCTTTGGAGATAGAGGAATCAAGGCTGTCCACATCAAATGAAACATAAATATCCGTGCAGTCTGAGAGGTAACGAAGAACTGCCCTTACTACGTTCTCGGCTCCTTTATTACGGACTTCCTTAGTGGTGACCACCTTCATATCATATTTCTCGATCAGGTGCCTTTCTTCCTTTTCGTAATCCCGCAGCGAAACAAAGACCACATCTTCCGGCAATACCTTGGGGGCGATCTTGCCCATATTCTTCAGGTAGTTCCAGTATTTGGCTGTTTCCTCATCCAGATCATGCACCGCACAGTCTTCGTTGTTCTTACAGATAGAGATGGCCATCGGCATGCCATGTATATTACCTGACGGCGTGGTGTAGGGGGTGTGCAGGTCTGCATGGGCATCAATCCAGATCACGCCCAATTTGCTTTTCGGCTTTGCCATTTTAATACCGGCAATGGTGGCGCCCGCTGTACTGTGATCACCGCTCAGCACCACCGGGAAAAAATTGTTTTTGATGGAATCACTTACCGCTTTGCCCACCCTGTCATACATTGCAGCGATGCCTTTTATGCGTTTGGCATAGGGCGATTCAATCGGCTCATACAGCAATTTATTTTCTGTTGGTATTTTTTCAGAAGGGAAATGGATAAAGAAATTGCTCATAAAATCAAGAGCGGCAATTTTGATGGCATCCACACCAAGGCTGGCGCCACGGGTACCTGCTCCTATCTCTGAAGCCACTTCTATTAGTTTGATATTTTTCATACAGTGATCGTTAATGACACAATAGCAACCCGCAGGTCTTGCTTGAGAACGAATGGGCAATTAAGTAAAGGGGATGGCCGGTCCAATTAATCAGGGATGTAAAAATTGGCGGGCAACGACTGCTCGGCAAACGGATGAACCCTGCCTGTATTATTCGAGAAATTTCTCATAACAGAATCAAGAACAAAGCTAATCATTTGTCTTTGTGATGTCAAGTACTGTGTTTTTGGCGTGATTTTGTTATTCATGAAGGGCCAGTACGGGAACCGGGCTCTGGTAGATCAGTTTCTTGGCATCGCTTTTCACGAATAAACGGGTAAAAAGGTTTTGTTCGGGGTGTATCACGATGATAAAATCGATCTTCTTATCCGCTGCAAACTGGCCGATGGCCTCATCCGTATTATGCAGGGTCATGAAATAAAATTCAGGTGAAAACTCGGCAAACATGGCTTTCAGTTTGGTCTTTTCTGCCTGGTATTCTTCCGTCAATGCCACATAATGTCCGCTGTCGACATTCAATATATGCAGGTTGGGAGAAAAGGTCTTAATGATCTTTATAATGGGAACCGAAGGGGTATTGGCAAACACATTTTTGAAATCGGAGATAAGCAGCACGTTTTTTACATCCCGGTAGTTGTAGTCGTTGGGAACCACCAGCACCGGGCAGACTTTCTGTTCCACCATTTTCAGGGTATTGCTTCCAATCAGCGACTGCCCGATCGGGGACCTTCCGGTAATGCCCATAATGATGAGATCTGCAGAGCGGTGCCGGGCCAGTTTTTCCAGTTCGAAAATGAAGTCGGAGCCTTGTTCGGCCAGGATTTCAGTCTTTACAATGCTGATCTCCCGCAGGTGGGTTTTAAGTTCTTCCAGTTTCCGGGCTGATTCCTCCGCCTGGCTGTTTTTTTCATAAACATGGTGCAGTACCATGTTCACTCCATAATATCCTGTGAGCAATTTGGCAGCATACCGGGCTGCATTCAACGAGGTTTCTGAAAAATCCACCGGCACAATAACTGTTTCCATATTAGTTCTGTTTTAAGGGTAAACGGATGCAAAAGTACAGAATAAAACGGTCTTGTCAGCAATTGAAATAGGGGAACGAACTACTCATGTGCTGCCAGGATGGGTATATGGCTGTGATAAGCAAGCCTTTTGGTATGGGTTGACTTGAGGATGGAAGCAGCATTGGTCTGGTGCTTGGGTATGGTGATGACCGCATCTATATTGAAATCTTTGATGAAATTATCCAGCGCTTCAAAAAAATCATTCATGGTAATGATATAGAACTCGGTCCTGAAGCGGCTGAACATTTCTGCCAGTTTATTCTTTTCTTCCTGCATCTCCGCCGGTAGTGAAACATACACCTCCTTGTTCACATGTACGATGTGCAGTTTAGGGTTGAACATCTCCAGTACGGAAATGATAAGGGTGGACGGGGTGGTGTTCTCCACATTCTTGAAATCTGAGGCAAATGCCACGTTGTTCAGTCCCTTATAAGCGGCGTCCGGCGGGATGATCATTACCGGGTACAGGTTCTTGTCAATCAGTTTCAGGGTATTGCTGCCAAACATAGCTGCTCTTACGGCAGACTTACCCGTGATGCCCATTACAATCAAAGATGCCCGGATGGTGTGGGCCAGCCGGGAAATATTATCGATCAGGTCGCCGCCCATTTCCTGCTCACATTCCACCTTCTTTACACCGGCCCTGATGAATTCTCTTTTCAGGCTTTCCTGGTAATTAATGCAGATATCAAGGTCGTCCGGGCTTTCATAATTGTTATACAAAATGGCCAGCGCATCTTCTTTACCCGCCAGCATTTGCGCTGCGTAGCGGGCAGCGTTCAGTGATGTTTCGGAGAAGTCAACAGGGATAATGACCCGGTGCATGGTTGTTGGTTTTGCAAAATCAAATTTAAAGGATTTGAAAACGAATCAATTTTTTTTTTGATTTCCATTCCGCCACTGCCCGGAAGGATGTTAATAAAATGAGAATTAATTGTATCCTGCATGTTAAACAAAGTTGTTCTTTGGGCAAACAGGCAATTCGCTGCTGTATATTTGAACAAACCATCAGCCATGCATAAAAAAATACCCTTTATCGCCGCTTCATTGTTTTTCGCCCCGGCACTGCCGGCACAAGTGCAAAAAGGAAGCATATACCCAGGCATCACTGCCGGACAATTTGTATTCCGCTTTAATAACAGCACCCTTCAGCCGTCTGTGGAGGTGGGTGTCAGCAGCCACAGCACCCTCGGGTTGTTTTATTATTCCACCCGGTACAATGCCAACGCCCTTTCAAATGCCGGCGGGAACAGCACCAAAAGAGGCGGTGGTATTTCTTTCACTTATCACAGGTATTTCAACCTGCACAGCAAGTGGGGCTGGTATGTGAATTCAACACTGGGGCTGTATAAAATAAGGGTGATTGAAAAGCAGGGAGCTAACAGCTACCTGAACAACCGGTACGGGCAGGGGGAACTGACGCTGACACCCGGTGTATTCTTTACGCCTTCTTCAAAGCTGATGCTGTTTGCGAATATCGGCGGCTTTTCACTCAGCAACAACAGGTATGAATTTTTAAGACCGGGCAGCAGTTTCGTCAACCAGTTATCGGTTGGCGTACGGTTTACTTTTGGCAAAAATAAGAAGCAAGCAGGGGGCAGCAGGTTCAATAAATAGACTCAAATGTCTGCTGCTGCATCAGCCGGGAGAAACCGGGCATATTGCCACTGAGCGATGCCAGTTGCTGAATATATTCCCTGAAAGAGGGGGAGCGGAAATGCTGGTTGGCAACCGACTCCCGTTTAAAACTTTTGATGTGTACGAAGTTGCAGTCATCCTCGTTGGTAGCATAGCACTGGCTGCGCATGCCACCGGGACCATGCTGGTACAGCGCTTCAAAATAATCATCAATGATTTGTTGTGCAGATCGTTGCCGGCCCTGTGGTACCGAAAAAGACATGATATACCTTACCATAACGCATACAGTTTTGTCCAAAGGACTCTCACAGAGAGTCCTTCCGGACCTTCGGAAGTTTGCACAGCCGGTATGATTATGGCAAAAAGAGCTTATGAAATGCTGCATGAAGCATCTGCATGGATGATTCTTTTGGATGAACGGCAACGAGACCTTACTGTATGCCCGCCGACAGTTTGTCGCCTTTAACGATCTGTAACAGGTGCTGCAGCGGCTACAAACATTTTCTTCACTAATTCAGCATCATGCCTGTACACATCATCCCTGAAATTGAGCCGTCCGTCATTGTCCACCCAGGCGGTGTAATAGATAACGAAAACCGGCACCGGGTCTTTCAGTTTCACAGATCTTTCGGAGGCTTTGTTCATGGCAGCAACGATCTTTTCCGTATTCCACTCCGGGTCATTTCGCAGCAGCCATTCAGCCATTTTCTGCGGCTGGCTCAGCCTGATACATCCGTGGCTGAAAGCCCTCTTGTCTTCATTGAAAAGGCTTTTGGAAGGGGTGTCATGAAAATACATGTTGAAGCTGTTGGGGAAAATGAATTTTACTTTACCCAACGCATTTCCCGGGCCGGGCCGCTGGCGGATGCCGCTGCCAATACGTTCCATATTCTTTCTATCCAGGTAATTGGGGTTCCTGGCAATGGCAGGCAGTATTTCACTTTTAATGATGCTGGCAGGCACATTCCAGTAAGGGCTGAAGATCACCTGGTTCAGGTCGCCGTTAAACATCATGGTGTTGTTGCCCACTTTTCCCACCACCACCACCATATCAAATAATGTTTTGTCGCCATCATACACATGCAGCATGAATTCCGGTATATTGACAATGATCAGGTTGCCCTGCGGTTGCTGAGGTAGCCACCGCATCCTGTCCATGTTCAGCAATATTTGCTCAAGCCTTGTTGAGGCAGTCACATTCATATCTTTCACCAGGTTTGCATTGATGATCCCGGTTTCTTTATAACCCAGGCTTCGCTGAAATTTCTTTACAGCCAGTTCCAACGTATCGGTGAAAACAGCGCTGGTGTCGGAGCCGGGCATATCCTTTGTCAGTTGCAATCTTTTTTTGATAAAGGATATAGCTGTATCTGCCGCATCTTTTTTCAAGTTGCCTTTTACAGCAGGAATGGCCGGCCAGCCACCGGATTTGGCTATGGGATAATAAAGCTCCAGTTGTTTTTTCAGGGCTGCATACATGACATTCACATCTTCATAATATTTTTCATCTTTGTGTTTTTTGTTCAGCAGTGAATCAGCCATTGCCAGCGGGTCCAATTTTTTGATAGGAATGAATTTTTCCTGTTCTTTTCTTTTTACATAGCCCTTTTCATACGTGCTGTTGATGAAGCGGATAAAATGCTCGGTAAAGCCGAATTCGGTGTTCAGCATGTTCGTATCCCGGGTGCTTACCGAAAGTTTTTCCTGGTTCAGGTAACTCTCCGCTTTTTTGTAAAAGATGCTGTTAACCAGTGTAGTGTCTTTCAGGTGGGTAACGGCATAATCGTATTGGTTCCAGAAGAAACGGGCCTGCTCTGTAAGTCCGCTGGAACTAAACCAGGCATACTGGTAGTTTCTTGCATTGTAAAAACTGCGGATCCGGCGGGCAATCTTTTTATCAGCCAGTTCTCTTGCAATGATATACCGCTCCATGGCAAGGCTGTCCAGGAGAATATCGTTATACGCATTTTCTTTAGTAATACTGAAGTCCCTGTCGGTCATCGTCTTGGCTTTCGCCGTCTTTTCTTCAGGGGCATCTACATCTTCTGTTTCAGGCAGTGCGGCGATCGTTTCTTCCTTTTTGGAATTATTACAGGCTGTCAACAAAAGGATACAGGCGGGAAAGAGGAGGTTTTTCAGTTTCATACTCAGGTGTGGTATTACAGTCCGCTAAAATACAATTTGTTGATATTCGTTGTACCCATACCGCTGATATATTATCCCCGGTATTGTGCAGCATTTACCTGGGAGGAGCTGTATATTTCTTTCCGTTGTGCATCAGCCCGGCTGCCAGGTCACGGGTGATGCGATATCCTTTATGCCCGGCCCAATAGGGGGTGGGCAGCCCGAAAGTATTTCCGCTTTGTCCAACATTCAGTGAATATTGTGCAATGGTGGAGCTTAAAGCGATGCCGGCCTGGGCCTTTTCTTTGGTAAGGCTCCTGTCCGCTGAAAAAACAAATTTCGCAGGCTGCCCGCCGTCAAAATGATTCAATACAATTGAACTGGATGTCAAAAATGTGGCATCCAGGTTCACCAGGAAGCGTTTCAGCACCATATCATTTTGGATATTGTAGGCCTTCAATTCCGCCCACGGCACTATAGTAGCCGAATCCATCAGTCTTTTCACCCAGTCGATGGATGCTTTTTCAGCCGCTGCCACTGCTTCTTTGTTCAGGGATCTTGTGGAGCAGTCTTTATTCAGGTCTGCATGATTTTTATGCCCCGCCGAGGAACCATCGGGGTAGGCACCGGTGAACAGGCTGAGTTTTTTTCTTTCGTCTGCCGGTACATCGTACCAGATGGGTACAGCGTTCGAACCAGCAGCACTGTGCAGGTTCAC
>JANNUI010000356.1:0-5522 GCA_031395125.1 Chitinophagaceae bacterium
CAAAAACAGATCCTGGAAAAAATAGCTGAGCATATCAACAAGACCAGCGACCTGGTGGAGAAAATGATCGAAGCCCGGAAACTGTGCAACAATATGGACAACACCCGCCTCAAGGCCATCGCTTACCAGTCGCAGGTGAAGGATACCTTCTTTGATGAGGTACGTTACCATGTGGACAAACTGGAATTGCTGGTGGATGACCGGGAGTGGTATTTGCCGAAGTACAGGGAAATGTTGTTTCTCAGATAAAGATCAAATGTGCAAGGTTCAGCAAGGATTCAAAGTTTGATTATTTGAAGCTTGAGCTATTAGCCATGAGCCTTTAGCCATTAGCTTTGAGTCATTAGCCTTGTTTCTTGTTCCCCCTTTAGGGGGTTAGGGGGCAAAGTTAGCTTTCATTACCCGCAGCACATTGCCACCGAGGATTTTCTCAATTGATCTTTTGGGGTAACCCCTCTTTAAAAGTTCATCGGTGATCTTCGGATAGGTGGTCACATCATCCAGCCCTTTTGGCAGGGAGGAAACACCGTCATAATCAGAACCGATACCTGCATAGTCGTCACCCACCAGTTTGACGATATGATCAATATGGTCCACCATCTGCGCAAGTGTGGGACGAAGCGGCTCCAGTTCTTCCCCAAAATATTTCCGCCATACTTCGTTCATCTTTGCAGCATCGAAATATTGTTTCAGTGAGTCTTTTATTTGCTGTCCCTTTGTGCCTTCCAGTTCATTCATCCTTTTTGCAAAATTGCTGTCAATAAAGCCGGAGTAGAAATTGATGCAGATAACGCCGCCATTCTTTGCCACAGCTTTTATCTGCTCATCTTTTACATTCCGGAAAACCGGGCAGATAGACCAAACCGAACTGTGCGAAAGTAGCACCGGCTAAGTAGTAGTGGCGATGGCATCATAAAATGTTTGCTCGCCGACATGTGAAAGATCAACTATCACTCCCAGTTGATTCATCATCCGAACGACCTGTTTTCCGAATTCATTAAGACCCTTTCGCCAAACAGAGTCTTTGGAAGTCCCCCCTGCGGGGGGATTTAGGGAGGCTTCGTCTTTCGCACTGCTGGCCCAGGAAGTACTGTTGTTCCAGGTGATTGTCATATACCGCATGCCGTGTTTGGCCAGTTCCACCAGTTTGCCCATATCGTCTTCGATCATGTGGCCGCCCTCCACCCCGATAAGGGAGACGAGTTTTTTTTGCCGCAACCCTTTTTTTACTTCGCTGTAATATTTTGCCAATACCATGCGGGAGGGGTTTCGGCGCACAATACTTTTCAGTGAATCGATCTCTTGCATAGCATCTTTAAAGAAGCCCCGTCCGACCGGGTCATCCGGGCGGGCTTCGGGGTTTCGGGCCTTGTCGCCGGTCCAGATGGAGAAGAACTGCACATCCAACCCTCCCTGTTTCCAGCGGTATAGGTCGCTATGACCTTCGGTCAGGCGGTTGGAAATATCTTTCCCTTCGAGGGTGAGGGTGGAAAGACAGTCGTTGTGGGTGTCCACCAGTACGGCTTTTTCGTGCAGCTTGTTTGTCGTTTGTGCGGATGTAAAGAGGGTGAAAAGTGTAGCCGGAAGAGTGATTAGTTTTTTCATGCAGCCTGAAATTAAATAATCCCGGCGGAAAGCGGGGGTTTTAAGCTTTCTTTTCCGGGAATTATCACCATTTTATCCTGAAAAATTTTAGTTATTTTAAGGTATGCAGACAGTAACGTTAAAACCGCTTCATCACCGTGGCCAGGAATGTATCGGGATATACTTTGAAAATTCCTCAAAACTGAACGGCGCTATCCGGAAGGGCGCAGGTGCCCAATGGAGCCAGACCCATAAGTGCTGGTATGTGCCTTTGAGTGGAAAAATCGGTGATACTGACCCACCGTTTTCGGAGCAAACTGACCCACCTAAGTTAACCGCCTGGCAGGTGCATAAAAAGAGCTGTTTTCTGATGTTATAAAATTACTTTTTACTAATTATTTTCATCTTCCTTTTTTGTCCATTTTCTTCTTAAGGATTCTCCTTTTAGTTCTATGCGTTGTGCATTGTGAACGATACGGTCCAGGATTGCATCTGCAATAGTTTTCTCACCAATCACATCATACCATTGTTTCACTGGTATTTGAGACGTGATGATGGTAGAATGCTTTCCGTGCCGGTCTTCTATAATCTCCATTAGGCATGTTCTGCTTTGAAGATCGAAGGGCTGTATCCCAAAGTCATCAAGTATTAGAAGATCTTGTTTTTCTATTTTCATCATCTCTCTGATAGCCGACCCATCTGCCTTAGCCATTTTCAGCTGGGATAACAGCCGGGTAGTATTTGTGTAAAGCACTTTAAAACCCAACTGGCAGGCCTGCTGTCCGATAGCTGAAGCTAAGAAGCTTTTTCCGGTTCCGGTACTTCCGGTAATTAGAACATTTTCTTTTTTGTTGATGAACTCACCATCAGCCAACCGGTGGATATGATTTTTATCTATCCCTCTTTCAGTACTATAATCCACCTGTTCAATGGTGGCTTTGTAACGGAAGCGGGCATTTTTCATACTGCGGTCAATATAACGGTTATGACGGTCATCCCATTCGCTATCGACGAGCAGTGCTGTCATTTCATCGGCCGTTAGTTCATCATTTTTTGCGGTCTCTACGCTGGTCTTGAAGGCCCGGTGCATGCCCAGGAGCCGCATCTTTCTCATTTTGTCTAAAGTGTCTGTGTTCATGTGTGTTGATTTTAAATGTTTAAAAAAAAATTGATTGCCTATTGATAGTAATCACTTCCACGTATGTTATGATGCTGCGGCATCGTTAGCGCCTGCTGCTGTTCTTCATCACTTAACCCGTCCAGGTTTTTCTCCAATATTTGCAAGACGATCGGATAGTTATATACCCCGAAGCTGTGGGCCCGCCGGCAAGCGTTAAGAAGTCTTTCAGGACCTACCTTTCTGGCAAGACTCAGTATACCTGCACAGGATTTGTAAGCCTGCTCCGGGTGCTGTTTACCCTCAATAACCAGAATGATGTATTGAGCCACATCTTCATGTACTGCTCTGGCTTGTTCGATAAACTTCTCTGGCGTCCAGTCACTGATATAGCGATGGGCAGAAGCAAGATGTTCGTCCAGGGTTGTGTAATGATATTTGCGGTGCTCGCGCTGATGTGATGCGATTCGTTCATAGTGATAAAATATCTCCACTAAAAGGGATGTAAATAATATTTTTACTTTCTTGCCGATAAAGCGGTATGGGACACTGTAGTAGTGCTTATCCGCTCCCAGACATACATGTCCATTTTTCATCACCGTCACAATTGACTGTTGTTTGAACTCATAGCGGTAAGCAGGCAGGGGGTGTAAAGTAGCTTTCTCCAACTCCTCGAACTGTTGGCGGCGACTATAATCACGTCCCTTGAACATAGCTCTGTTATTGATCTCCAGGGCTTCAAGGATAGCAGCATTCAGGGAATGCAGCGAAAAATGTACTTGAGTACTTACCGAACTATAAATACAGCGGTAAATGATTTTTACCATCCCTTCTACCAGGGATTTATCCTTGGGACGGTAAGCCCTGGCTGGCAGCACAGCAGTACTGTAATGTTCTGCAAAGTCTGCAAAGGTCTCATTGATCGTTGGTTCATACTTGCTGCTCTTTGTAACGGCTGATTTTAAATTATCCGGTACAATAGCTGCCGGAACGCCTCCAAAAAATTGCAAAGCATTTTCGCAAGCCCGGATCAGATCTTCTTTTTTTTGACTCGCCACTGCTTCTGCGTACATCAGCTGACTGCAGCCCAAGATGGCAGCAAAGACCTCCACTAACATTACCTCCCCGGTTTCCTTGTCTGTTATACTTAATTTTTCTCCTGCAAAATCAATGTACATTTTGTCGCCGGCCTTATGTTCGATATGCATAACAGGCTTGAACCTTTTGCAGTACTGACGCAGGTATAAATAAAACTGAGTGATCTCATAACCCCACGGATGATCTTTGCGGTATTGTTTCCAAAGCAATGTCATCGTCACGCCTTTACGTTTCATTTCCTTTTCGTAGGCCGGCAATAAAAGCCGCAATTCCTCAAAACGCTTATCTTTTGGTGGTTCTACACTGGTTCCAAATACCAATTCTAATTCATGATCACCCATCTCGTTGATGGAATCAATTGTTAACCTCTCCTGCCTATATTGAAGGATATACTTTTTTAGGGTATTGCGTGAAATACCGGTCAATTCGCTGATCTTTCGCTTGCTTTCTCCTTGCGTGTATAATCGCAGGATCTGTCTTATCTTAGTCATGAGGATGATTTTATTGGCCATTTGGAGTTGGTTTTAGTGTCATCCAACATCCAACATTTATGGCTCAAAAAACAACCTCTGATTAATGCATCCGGGGGTGGGTCAATTTAGACCGAAAAAGGTGGGTCAATTTGCTCCGAAAAGAGTGGGTCAACTTTGAACGAATCTAGTGGGTCAGTATCACCGATTTTTCCAACTTTGGAAATAAAACTTGTTAAATGATTTTTCCAAATCGGCGAAAACAAGCGATTGAAAGTGGTTTCGTTAAGGCCATCGATAATAATTGGAATTTTGCTTTTTATAATTGAGCCATATATATCAAGGGCTTCCAAAAAATCATCGAATGAAAATGCTTGATTAATATCCAGACATTTCTTAATGGCTTCTATAATGGAAGTTTCATCTGTAAATTTATCTCCTGTGAAAAATATAGCTGGATTTCCATTGCTAATATTCTTGAACGCAATGTCACTAGATAAGTGAGTTTTCCCTTTTGCTGCATCGGCTATAAAGTGAATTTCTTTTTGACTATTGTGAAAATAATTACTGAAAAATGTGTTATACAAGTCCCCGAAATCTGAAATTAAGTATGATATTTCTGAAGCGTCCTTTGTGGCTCTCGATTTTTCATCAAATACAGAGTAATCTATTTTGTCAAAATATTGAAAAAAATCGTCGTTTAAATCTTGTAGTTTAAATGTGGATAGTTGTGCTTCATTGAAAGTTTTGAAACAGTTGTCGATAAACTGAATTTTATCAAAGACTAACCCTATGTGTTTTTTAAATTCGATACAGTATAAAACATAATTGTCCCTTTGTACTTTTTCCTTAGTACTTAACATTTTTTCATCACGGAATTCACTAATAGAACTTTCTATTTGATTTGATTTGTCAAGTAGCTCCTTTTTTAATTCAGCTAACTGGTTAATGTAACTCGAGTTGAATAATATGAAATCAATTTTAGATTGTGTGTATTTATCAATACTGTGTAATTCAGCGTCATATTTATCTTTAACCTTTTCAAAGTTTTCCTGAAACTTTTTCTTAAACCAACTGCTGTCGAATTCAAGACTCCCAAAAAAGAAACTTCTAATACCGATATGTTTTGATTCTCTAAAAAATGTTATGAAAGCCGACTCTCCCCAATGCTCTAATATTATACTTCTACCTGCAGGTATCTTTTTTATTAACTCATTTCTAAACCAATTCTGTTCACCTTTAGAAATTGTTTC
>JANNUI010000366.1:0-1592 GCA_031395125.1 Chitinophagaceae bacterium
GCATTATGAAAAAATTGACTTACCTGGCCCTTTTCGCTTTTGCCGCATTCGCAATAAGCAGCTGTGGTGGTATAAACAAAATGAAAGAATTAACTTCTGCTGAAAACTATAAAGTTACTCCTGCAATTCTGGAAGAACATAAAGATCAGGTAGAAATGAAAATTGAAGTGAAATATCCTGCAAAATATTTCAACAAAAAAGCTATCTTAAATGTAACTCCGGTTTTGAAATATGAAAAAGGAGAAACTGCATTTACAAATAAAGTTTTCCAGGGAGAAGGTGTTTCGGCAAACAATCAGGCAATTGCATTCGCAACTGGTGGTACTGCTACTATTCCCGGAACCATTGCTTTTACAGATGACATGATGAAATCGGAGCTTGTTGTGAGAATTGAAGCTGAACTTAAAGGCAAAAAAATTCCTTTTGGAGAATTCAAAGTTGCTGACGGAGTTATTGCAACTCCAAAACTCGTTATTATTGACCCAAAACCTGTTTTGGTTGCTGATAAATACCAGACAAAACATGAAGAAATTAAAATTTCATTTAATAACCTGACGAATGATGTTGAAAAAATACTTGCTAATTACGGGGAGCCTTTTTTTGACAGTTCGGCTATCCCAAGCTATTATGTAAGTGAAGCTGCAAAAAAACATTTAACTGTTATTTTAAATGGAGATGGGGGCGATGAAATATTTGCCGGTTACCGCCGCTATATCCCTTTTGCAAAATATGATTTCTTTAAACCGGGAGCATTGGTAAAGTCGTTTGCTAAAATGGCGCATACAATTCTTCCGGCCCCGCATAATAAAAAAAGCAAGTACAATTATTTTTACCGGCTTGCAGATCTTGCCCGCAAAGATGGAATGGATATTTATTTATCTGCAACCGTTGATAGTTTTGAGGGATTTGAAAAATATTTAATAACTGACTCCGGGTCACTTAAAAAAATTGAAAGTGATTTTGAAAAAATCAACAAAACATCTTTATCCGGGCTACAAAAAATTATGAACCTGGATTTTGATAATATACTGGCAGGCGATTTACTGGTGAAGATGGATATTGCTACTATGGCCCATTCATTGGAAGGTAGAAGCCCGTTACTTTGTAAAGAACTATTAGAATATGTTCCAACAATCTCTGATTCGTTTAAAATAAAAGGAAGCCAGACAAAATATATTTTGCGCCAGCTCGCAGCAAAATATTTGCCTGCCGAACTGATAAACCAGCCAAAAAGGGGTTTTGAAATACCGCTAAAGAAATGGATTGATGGCGAATTGAAAAACATCATTGCCGATTATATACTTGCACCAAATGCTTATTGCCGGAATTTTGTTCAGCCTTCTTTTATAAACAACCTCTGGAGCAGAAAAATAAATACGGGGGATGAAAAAAGAGCTAAAATGATTTGGACACTATTTGCAATAGAAGTATGGCATAAAAAATGTTTTCTCCAAAATGCCTAAGCTCATCCGCATAACCACTGTCCCCATGGCATTAAAACATTTACTCGCCGGGCAGATGCGGTATATGAAAGAAAATGGGTTCGATGTAATAATGGTAAGTGCAGATGGCAAGGAAAGGGAAGATGTGAT
>JANNUI010000377.1:0-5117 GCA_031395125.1 Chitinophagaceae bacterium
CTTCGAAGCAGTTGTTACTGCCATTTGCAAAGGATATATCGGATCTGGAGGTTCTGTTACTCTTTGCGAAGCATCTTATATATTAAAATGGCATGTGGGGGAATCCGGCAAAGATGTGGCAGAAATTGATGGGGCACCGGACAAAAAAGGCGTAAAGCTGAAAACAAAAAAACCGGGGCAGTTTACATTATATCTTACCCTTACCATTACCTGCACTGATGGTACGGAGTGTGTAAGGGTTTGTAATGTTGAAATAACTATTCCACCTCCGTTGCCAGAACCCCGTTTCTGTATTTTGTCCTGGGAAGAATCGGAGATTCCCAAAATGACAGGAAAGTTGAAACCAAAATTTGCTGCAAAGTATACTATCAGAAGGGATGAATTTATTCCACTGGGTGCGGAAGGCAAGGATGATGACAAGCTTACCTGGAGCTGCTCGCCGGTGGATCCCCCCTGTAAGGAAACTGGCGGCAGCCGTACAGTTAAGTTGAATGGAAGAGTAAGATTTGAATGGGTGATTAAGAAAGGAGAGGGAAGTTTTGTAAAACTGGGCTGCCTGCCTGATAAGGAATTTACTGCTTACGGCGATTATACCATATTCAAGCCGCCGGTGCTTCCGCTTCCGAAAGTGGCAATGGATACGGCAGTAACCACCCTCGTTGAACTTCGTATCATTGACGATAATCCCACACAGCCGCAGGACGAAACAATCAAAAAAGAGATTACTATTATTACCAAAAGGAGCCGGATAGCGCGGGATAAAAAAACAATGGGAGAAAAAAAATCAACAGACAAAGTAAAGGCCTGGCCGGAAATAATGCTTAAAGAAGACCTGTATGAAATAACCGTATCATCCGAATCCAAAGAAGAAAGTGTGGCAGCGGTTCCTGAAATTACTTCCAGTCCTGCCTGCAAACCGCTTGGCCCCCAGTTTACGAAACTGCCGCAAATGGGAAAACCAGAAATTGTTTTGCCCGACGTGCCGGGAAATGAAATAGTATTATCAGGCCAGTGGATCATACTGAATGCAAAAGATGTGAGGGATAATGACCTTGCACAAAAGATCTTCTGCGAGAGTAAAACCTGTACAGTCTCTCCGCCGCACAAAAAAGAATACGAGGATAATGTACTTTTTAACTGGAGCATGGAAGTGGTGAAAGGTGGAGAAGCTACAAAGGGAAGATTCGGTAATGGCCTGGAAACTGACGTGGGAGCTGCTGTTATTTATAAAACTCCCGATGTGTGGCCGGAATCAGTGAAGGGGGATTATTTCGATGTAAAAATAAATATGTATGCTTCTAACCCGGATGGTGGAGACCGTAAGGATGTACTGACCTCTGCGATAAAAACAACCATAAGAGTTTATAAGCCCGGTGTGAAACTGGATAAAACGCCGCTTGCCTGGTTGCCGGAAGACAGTAATACTGTTTCTCTTGTATCTCAGCTCATGTATTCCGATGATGCCAAATGGAAACCCGCGCCAGCGCATGCCTGCCGCATTCACTTTTTTGAACTGATGAATGTATCAAGGCTGAAAGGAATTTGTATGAATTATCCTGAACCGGATAAAGCCGACAGCTGCCGTGACCTTTTGATACCGGCACAAAAAAACCTGGAAGTTTTTAATGATACCATCAGCGGAAATTGTGCAACAGACTCACTCTTCCTGCAGGCCAGGACCCAGGAGCCGGTCAATAGTTTTTCGGTAAATGTTGAATCAAGGGATTATGCCTCATTCGGTTTGTTGAGAAGTTTTGCCAACCTTAACAAAGGTGGAAGGGATAGTATCCGGGGCGAAAAACCTGTTTATACACCACTCAGTGATCCCCATTCAGTTTACAAGGATAACAGGGTTACTATACCACAGGACCAGGATGAAAACGGCATAGCTGATAGAGGATGGGTGGTTAAAGGGGGTATTATAATACCCGACCCACGGGGCCCTGCAAATGAAGATAAAGATGATAAGCCCAAAGGCAATAGCATAGCCGGCGACGGCCTGACCGATTTTGAAGAGTACAGGGGTTTTAAAACCAGTAAAATAACAATGAAAGCTGCCGGCAAACCGGGCGATACGGAAAAAGTTATGAAACCTGAAGAAGAAACCCCGCATGTAAGAAGCAATCCCAGCGTTAAAAATGTATTCATAAGGAATAAACATGGCTTTGTTATTACTTCATACAGCCAGGCTACGGGTATAGATGCATATGAAATAAACCAGGAGCAATATATCAACGATGAAACCCGTATCGTCAATTTTAATGTCATTCCCGGCAAGCATGTGGTAGACCAGATGGGGCTGTATTTATATGATGGCAGAACTCATTCAGGCCTGCTGGGGTGTGCCTGGAACAATATTAAACTTTGCGGTATGGTGAGGCCCGCCCCGCCCAACTGGGAAGACAGTATTGTTATTTACAAGGAGGCTATTGAACGATCTGTCGGCCTGATAAATCATGATATTGACTCTATCAACGAAATAAAAGAGAAGAAAAAAGAAAAGCTGTTAGCAAACCTTTCTTTATCCAAAAAAATCAACCAGGTTGTGGCGCATGAGCTTAGTCACGGCTGCAATATCTGTCATCATGGCGAGGAAGATGATGAGTTGAAAGGGAAGGACAAATTTGATATCCCAAATGGTTTACGAAGCGGAAATATGGATTGTATTATGCGATATGATAATGTGGGAGCAAGGAGAGCCGGGTTTCTGCCTGAAACACCGGGTACAATCTTATGTAACAACCCCGCCGGAACGGGGTACAATCCCGGCGCCTTCGGCAATGCGGCTCCGGGCCGTGGCAACTGCCAGGCCCAATTGCAGGTAACAGCCGTGGACGGGCTGCCCCCCGTTTGCCTGGGTTCAGAAAAAGCATGGAAGGAATACCGGGATGCAATAGAAAAGAAAAAGAAAGCAGAAGCAAAATCAAAAAAATAAAAATGAAAGCAAAACTGATAATTGTCTTGTTGTCATTTTCCGTTATGGAATTACCTGCGCAGAATATGTATATAAGTCTTTCTGCAAACGGCGAATCAACCGCTGCTGTTTATACCAACGAACCCGTAGTGTTGCGGCTCAGCCTTTCTAACCCTGCTGCCATTTCTGCATTTGAATGGAACCTTTCAGCCAAACGCCGTATTACAGAACTGGATGACAGCATTAAAAGTAAGAGCCGCAACAGTGCAAAACACATGCAGGAAAAAAAAGATATTGAACAAAAGCTAATAAAGGCTGATTCAATTAAGCTCGGCACAGAGGCCATGCCCTGGTATTCAGATATCAGCTGGAGCATTGAAAGTAAGGATGGCATCCTTGCAATGAACCTGCCGGTGAGACAGTTGCTATACCCGCAAGTCAACCCCATGATAATACTGGATGCAGGGCAGCAACACAGTATATGTTACGGTATTGATAACATTGGGGGAGCCTTAACAAATCCCGGGCACTATACCCTCAGGGCCAGGATGGGCAATACTTTTTCAAATTCCATAACATTGAATTTGCTGGACAAACCCATGCCGGCATCTGTTGCCAGTTCACCGGAAACCTTACTCAGGCTTGGCAATTATTTTTTGCAGACAGGTAATGCTGAAAAAGCGATGGAGTATGCCAGCGGCCTGCTAAAGGCCGATGAAGTTTCTTTACCAGCACAAATTTTAATGGGGGATGGGTATTATCAAAGCAAACAGTATGAAAAGGCGGCAGCATGGTACGATAGGGCTTACCAGCAGTATTATAAAAAGTATGGAAACAATGCAGAACCCCCGGAATATTTACTTATCATGATGGGGCTTGCCAATAAGGATCGGGTCAGTGACTGAACTATTTTGATCGTATTAACCTGATCATGCCTGGCAAGCCTATTAATGCACCGGCACCCAAGAGAAGCATGGTATTTTCCTGCGCAAAAAAACTTTTGGAATAAAATATCCTGTCAATAACAATTAAGCTGATCGTTGAAATGGAAAAACCGATGGAGTTGTAAATAGTCAATGCCGTTCCCCTTAAATGTTCCGGTGCATATTGGGCAACCAGCGTAGAAAATTGGGGTGAGTCAGGACTTACTGTTAACCCCCATACAAAAAGGAAAAAAATAAAAACAGGCAAAGGCAGGCTGTAAGTCAGTGGGGAAAGAAAACAACAAAGACCTGAAATAAATAGTGCAAGCGAAGCTACTTTGGCGCTGCCCCAGTGCCGTGAAAGATAGCCGCCACTTATTGAACCAATACAACCGATGGCAATAATAAGAAAACTCAGCAAGGGGATATTTAATTCAATTCCTTTCTTTCCGGCATATAAGGCCAGGATCACAGGAAGAAAACCCCAGAATGTATATAACTCCCACATGTGGCCAAAATAACCAAATGCTGCCTGCCTCCATTTCTTGGAACTGAATATTTCTTTGAAAGCATCCCATTGAAACCCACCTGATTTTTTTCTGAATGGGCCGTCGCCAACAAACAGTAACATTAGTATTCCGCCAATTGCTGCAAACAGTGATGTGTAATACAAAACCGATTTCCAGGGCAATGCAAAATCTCTGTTCTTAAGCAAATGAGGAAATGCCGTTCCAAGGATCAATGCCCCCAATAAAAATCCCAGGGCTTTACCCAGTCCTTTTCCATACCAGTCGGCAGCAATCTTCATTCCAACAGGATAAATGCCGGCAATAAAAAAACCGGTAAGAAAACGCAATGCCAAAAGTGAAGTAGCATCGTTTGCGAACCAGGCCACTGAAACATTAGTTAAGGCGCCCAATAACGAGCTGATAAAAAATAATTTCACAGGCGAAAAACGATCGGCCAGTGAAAAAAATGCGAATACCAGAGTGCCTGCAATAAATCCCAGCATCACCGCTGAGGTAACCATGCTGAGGGCATATTGGGAAAGATGCAGGGATGCTTTTAGCTCAGGTAATACAGCATTACCCACAAACCAAAGAGAAGTGCCGGCAAATTGTGACAGTACAATTACAGGGAGAATATGGCCGGTTCTTTTTTGCAATCAGGTATTTTGTAATTGTAAATATAATATTACCGTGTAAAACGGAGATTGGCCAAGAGAATACCGGCAAATACAATCAGCATACTTACAATGTGTACCCAGCTAAACTGTTCAT
>JANNUI010000378.1:0-2344 GCA_031395125.1 Chitinophagaceae bacterium
TGTACGCAATAGATCATTTGCCATACAAACAACTTCCGAACTCGAAAGGATCATACAGCAGGACTGCAAAATGATAACCCGTGAAGATTATGCTTCTTCTGCCCATTTTTTCCGGAGACTGTGGCAAAGAATGTGCTACAGTTTTATCAGTTATATGCTGTCATTGTTCACCTTCTATTTCAAACAGGAGGAATAAACCGCAGGGCTTTTATTCTCCATTGATCCGCCTGATCAGGGAACGAAGGGCATCCATATCCCACCTGGCAAAACGGCCCCTTTGCACCACAAAATCATTTTCGGAGGGGTGCTGCAGGTAATAATAAAAAACAAACGGGGAACCGGCATCTTTCCAGCCTATCATCTGCCCGAAACGGATATCATTAAAAACTAAGGTATCATGCAGTTGTTGAACGGTGTAATACCCTTTGGAAAAACGCAGCAGTTTTTGAAGGTCTGCGTGGTCAGCAACAAGTTTCAGCAACGAATCGTTGCGGGGGATAAAATGAAAATCGATCTTTCTTTCTTTATCAAATAAAGAACGATAACCAATATGATAACCGGAATCACTTGCAGCCACTACATACCATAACCAGTTGTTCAACGGAGTAGGTGTGGTAAAATAACTATTGTATGGGATCTGCTGTTTTTTGAAAACATCCCTTACATCACTGTCGATCTTTATCTTATTCAACCCGCAATACAAGAGGTAGATACTGCTGAGTCCTATTCCGAATTTTCTCCACCAGAATCGCTTTGGATGGTTTCGTTTCAGTATCAGCAGCGCGACAAAGGCAATACCCAGCCACAGGGAATAAAACGGATCGGCCACAAATATCCAGTTGTACGACACCCGGTGGTGGCTGAATGGTTCGAACCAGCCCACACCATATACATTCATGCCATCGAGTAAAAGATGAATGAATGCCTGTACGCCAAAAAACAGCATCCATTTTTTTAAAGATATATCATGCGGCCGGTGCCATCGTTCAGCCAGGAGGGCCAGCAGCGGCGTGATGAGCAACACAAAAAGTATTGAATGCGTAAATCCCCGGTGCGCCAGCAGGTTTTCGGATGTATTCATCCAGAAAGAAGCGGCAAAGTCGATATCGGGTACACTCTGTGCCACCGCCCCGAGAAACATTGCCCTTTTGCCAAGTTGCCTGCCTGCAAAAGCATCACCCATACAGGCCCCGAGTGCTATATGTGTGAGGGAGTCCAGTGATCAGCGTTTGATTGTTTAGGGAATCTGCTGCAAAAATAACGGTAACCCGGTTTTCCAGTCATCATTAATATACAGCTCAAAGGAAAAGCGGCCCGGTTTTTCAAACTGAAGGTTGCCGAAATTGATGACCAGGTTTATAGAGGCAAATTGGCCGTTGGGCGGATCGGCAATATTGATATTACCCTTCACCGGCTGGATGATCTCTTTACCCCCACTATCTATCAGGCGGAGTTTAAATTCATGCTGACCAGCTTCTTTTGCAGCAAACCGTAAACGGCAGGCAATACTACAGGCCGGGTGCTGTGTGGGGAATTGTTTGGAATGAATGCTGTCGAAGGTGCCGACGATCGTCATCTTTGAGTTATTATCCTGGGCAAAATCGGCAAGCGTAAAGATCTCTATTTCCATGATTGTTTTTTGATGTTATAAGACTTTGCAGCTGCAAAATAAGAACCACCCGCCGGCAATCTGTCAAATATGCAGGAAAAAGAGTTTTGAACCCGGGCAGGATCAGCGAAAAGTGATCTATTTCAGCTTTTTGTCCATTTTAGATACAATGGTGCGCAAGGAACCCAGTTCGTACAGGGTGTTATTCAGCACATACTGCATCTTATTATCCTCGGCAAAATTGTAATAGCTGGCCAGCAGGCCCCGGTATTCATCCGTAATGTGGAAGCGACGCCCTTTTTCATAGTCAAACATCCTTTCTACGGTGGTGAGGTAACGGTATTTCTGCACCAGTTGCAGCATTTGTTTTCCATCAAAGATGAAAAAGAAAAGGGATTTGTCGTAAAACTGGTAAAGCGAAAGGTTGGTGCCCTTGTACAACAGCGTCAGCGGGATCACTTCAACAGCTGTGCTGTCTTTGAACCGGATGGTGTAATCATTCCCGTCAAGGTATTCCAGGTTCCTTTTTACCGAAGATATTTTCAGCGCCTGTTTGCTGTCCTTATTATATGCATCCGTCAGTTCATTCCAGGCAAAATATTGCAGGGTATCAGATTCTGTTTTTTTATACTGCAGGTTGTCGTTGGCCAGTGCATTTTTTTTCCAATACACGAGACCCCGGAGGGTATCACCTGATTTGGTTACGATAAATCCTTCGTCAAACCTTGCTTTTTG
>JANNUI010000392.1:0-13815 GCA_031395125.1 Chitinophagaceae bacterium
GCCCTGTCAAAATCATCCCCTCCCAGGTAAGTATCCCCGTTGGTGGAGAGCACCTCAAATATGCCGCCGGTGATACGGAGAATGGAAATATCAAATGTGCCCCCTCCCAGATCATACACGGCAATCGTTTTTACCTCGTCCCTGGCTAATCCTAACCCATAGGCCAGGCTTGCAGCCGTGGGTTCGTTCACGATCCGCAGCACATCCAGCCCTGCCAGTTTTCCTGCATCACGGGTGGCCTGCCGCTGTGCATCGTTGAAGTAGGCAGGCACTGTGATCACTGCTTTATTCACTGCTGTCTTTAAAATATGCTCTGCCCTTGTCTTCAGTTCTTTCAGGATGAAAGAAGAAAGTTCAATTGGAGAATAAAACTTATTACCGGCCTGCACTTTTACCAAACTTTCTGTACTGTCATCAATGACCTTGTAAGTAAAAAAAGAAGCATAGTCCCTTACATCATTATACGACTTACCCATCAGCCGCTTGACAGAAAAGATGGTGTTCTGTGGTTCTGTTAGCAGGTATTTCTTCGCTTCATCACCCACGGAAACATTTCCGCCTTCCCCAAAATGAATGACCGACGGAACCAGTGCATTGCCATCATGTTCTTTCAGCACCACCGGTTTTCTTCCGTCAGGATGGATGATGGCGACTAGACTATTGGTGGTGCCGAGGTCAATTCCAACGATCATTTCGGACTGCTGCAGGCTTCCGGTTGATATATTAATGCCAATCTTTGCCATAAACTGAAAATGAAAAAACAAATAACAAATCACATAATCAAGAAAGGGACAAATGTAGTCCAGCCAATGTTATTTTTCTTACGAACTCCGAAACAAAAAGCCTCCGTTTGTGACGGAGGCTGTGGTGCATTAGATTTTTTATTTCGAATTTATTTCTTTACCTCATCAGGTACATTTTCCCGTACCCTTTATTGAAATATTTTTCGGTATTATCTCCTTCCTGCCTGTATTTATCCAGCGACTTACCGTTCAGGTTCGTCACTACCCTGTAGAGATACACCCCATTGGCCAGTTTCTGGCCGTACTGGTCGGTACCATCCCATTTGAAGCCGGTGATGTTGCGGCCGATGTGCAGCGGACCCAGTTCATCCCTGGTGATCTCTCTTACGATCTTACCGGTGATGGTCATGATCTCGATCTTGATATTTTGAGGCACTTCATTGCCGGTGATGGTGAACACAAAGGCTGTGGAGGTGGTGAACGGGTTGGGATAGTTCAGCATATTTGATATCATCGGTTTATTGATGACAGTAAATACGACCCTGTACTCCAAACTACCCGCTGTGTTATCACTCTTGTCCTTACCGGTTATTATCATTTCATACTCACCATCCGCAGGGAAATAAGGCCTGAAGTTGATGGTGGCAGTATTATCCGGGTTGGGCGCCTGGCCTGCCGGCGTGAACCGCAGTGTATCATTATTGAAATAGTATCTCCGCAGGGTTCCGTTAGGATAACGAACCTGCAGTGTCAGCAACGAGGTGTCGTCTAATATCATCCAGCGGGCCTCATCTTTCAGTTTTACCAGGATATCCGGTTTGGATGAAACAATATCCCGGTTCAGGATATGCACTCCGTCGAAAGTAACATCCAGCAGCGGGTTCAGGCTGTCTGGTTTTACATATAAGTTGCGATAAGCAAAATTATTGAAGTGAAATTGCTCCGGCTGATCATCATCCGGGTTGACCTCAATGTACAATACATTACGGCCTGGCAATGTGGTAGTATTGATCAATGTCCCGATACGGAGTGTATCATTCACCGGCAACGGCCGTCTTCTTGGCATCGGTACATTATAAGGCACATTATTCCTGTCGGTGATTACCATTTTCACTTTCAGGCTGTCGAAACCGACTTCGCTTACATTTTTAAAGCCCACTTTATAGTCTAGCGGTTCGCCTATATCAACGGTATCCTTCACGGTAAGGAAAATGTTGGGGGCAATGGCCCCTTCGGGAACGGGATCGTAGGTTACCCGCCAGTAGCGTAACTGGTAAGGAGTATAGCCCCCCTTATCTTTTGCCCTTAATTTCAGTTTCAGGTAAGGATAATCTGTTGCGCTGATGGAAGAA
The DNA here is from genome assembly GCA_031395125.1 of Chitinophagaceae bacterium. Taxonomy (GTDB): domain Bacteria; phylum Bacteroidota; class Bacteroidia; order Chitinophagales; family Chitinophagaceae; genus JJ008. The sequence goes on from JANNUI010000392.1 coordinate 2,096, forward strand.
ATATCAAAATCCTGCTGCGTGGTGGTCAGTCCTGTAAACAAGGCCTGTTCGCTGCCGTTCAGCCGCACACCGATCACATCCACGGTGGCAGTATCAGTGGGCGCATCGGAGCTTCCCCGCCATTTTAGTTCTTTCCATGCTTTGGACCTGCCATATACTGCAGAAGTAACAAAACCGAGTGAGTCAGGGGTTTTCAGGTTTTTGTTCAGGGTGACAAGGTCATAAATACCGACCGACACAGAACCCACCGGGCCGAAACCGGGATTGCCTTTCTGGTACACGAAGATCATTGCTTTTGCAGTAGTGAATGAATCAAGTACATTCATTCCTACCGCTTTCAGCTTATGGTAAAGTGAATTTCCCGGGCCGTGCAATGCAGTATCTGCTTTCCATGCATCGATAAAGCCCCCCACCTGGCCGTTGTTAAGAATATTTCTTACCACCACAATGGTCCCATTGGGGATGGTATCCATAAAATCCATCATCTCTTTCCTCTTTGGAGCATTCATATATGTCCATTCAAAGTTCCAACGACGGGTGGGTGTACAAGGAGGGCCATAACTACCGTATGCACCGGTTGGGTTTTGGGTAACCACAAAACTTTTTGGGTCAATAAGATTAAAAATCAGGGAGTACCCAACGCATGCGCTTCGAATAAATGCACTACCGTCCGGGGACACAATAAGGTCTCCTTCCTGGGTAGTAGCAGTAAGGAACACCCCGTTCTTGGCAAATATGAAGTGTGGTACGGAGTCAAACTGCCAGTTGCGGGCCTGTGCATTCAGCACTACCCTGTTCTTTACCGATTTATCATGCTGGAAATAATGCGATTGGTTGAAGCCCAGATCACTGCTGCCTAAATAAACAAACGAAGCGGTATTCCATATCGGCGAACCGCTGACCGGTGTAGGAGCCACCCTCCAGTAATATACCGTGCTGTCAGTAAATGAGATGACAGGGCTGAATTCTATAACACCACCTACTGATGTGATGTTCTGTGTTTTCTTAAACGGCGAATTGAACTGCTCAGTGGTATCGATCTCCATCATATACTGACGGGATGTGGTGAAAGGATTGGCCGTAGAGGCATGAAATTTTATGCCCTGCTTGTTAATGATGGCAAAGTTGAACGGATACACAGGTCTTATCTCATCTTCGTAAATGAAGAAATCCTTGGTTATACAATTATTTGTTTCATAGATCTCATCCGCGATATTATCCGGGTCAATACAGATGCTGACCTTGTTCAGCCCCTTGTCACGGGTGGAAAGGATGGGGATATTATAGACCAGCGAATCAACAAAGCGGATACCGGGAATGGTATCCCTTCTTGTTTCAGTGCTCATATCCGGGTAAGTACGTTTCATTTCTATCACCGTCGGCTGGCTGATGGCTTTACCAAGATTGATAAACTTAGCTTTTATTGTAAATGAGTTTTCAGCCACAGAGATAAAGGAAGGGTTGATCTCCACCAACTGCGGTTCAATCACATAATCCGGTTTGGGAAAGGAAGCGGTGAGCTGCAAAGCAGGGTCTCCGTGCAGGGTGGTTTGCTCGCAGTGAAACCTTGCATAATAATCATTTTGTGTGGTGATACTGAACACCTGGGTGATCGCATCCCGCATAATTTCTCCGATAGTTTTGCTATACTGCGTCACGGAGGAGGCTGTCATCGTCTTGGAATTATAAAGATCCAGGTAATGCACAATCCCCAGGTGAGTACTGGCCAGGGTAGCAATGCTTCCCCGCTGATCGGCCAGTACAAATTTTTCAGAAATGGTTTCCTTGGTGGAAAGTCTGGCCAGGTTGAAATTGTAAAAACCGCCGGCGTTACAACCGAGAAGAATGAATAAAGGATATTTGCCGGCATTGTTGTACCCGTCGGGGTTATCCAGGTTAAACTCAAGGGTGCTGGCAGAAGAGTGGCCGAAATAAGTCATGATACCAACACCTTCTTCAAAAAGATTATATAGACGGGCAGAATTGAGTTGCTCAACCGGCGCCGTGCTCACTTTTGTAAACTGATGCACATTAGCCCCGTAAAATGTGTCTTTGATAATGTTGCCGAAACCATTCATCGAATTAGTGAGGATGTTCCCCAGTGTTCCGTCGCCGGCGCCCACTACCTGGACCACATTCTTTTGCCATGCTTTATCGGCTATCAGTGGTGACTGAAAAGCAAGTTTCTGCTCATATTGCTGCACCTTGGCCAGGTAGATGGCTACTTCGTTCCCGTTAATAACTGACAACCTTCCGATGGGAACCTTTGGGATCACATCAAAACCTGGATCGGCGGCCAGCAGGTTATCCGAAGCAGGGTGACCGAAAGTAGGAATAAAGGAAAGCCTGGAGATATCGGGGTTGCTTTCATAAAATCGGTTCATGATATACTGCAACCCTTTGCCGATGATGAAAACATTTTTTACCGGGATCCCGAAATTGGCCCTGGCCCAGCGGAGGAAATTCCTGACAGACAACGGATGTTGTTTAATGCCATACCCAAACTGGTCGATCAACTGATCGATCAGGTAGATCTTTGCGTTGTAGCTTCCACCTGTGGCAGAGGCACGATAAGCCCTGTAATCTTCTACAGGGTTACTGCCACCCGGCCCTGTCATAAGTGCGGAATGGGAAATAATAAGATACTCACCACGGTTGGCAGGTAAAGAGTAATTCACAAAATTGCGCTGCTGAAAACCGGTAACGGCACCAACGGTATAAGATGCATCCTGTGTTACTAAAAGCAGTTTCCGGGCTGTGGCTGAAGGTTCCAGCACCACCCTTACCATGGGCGCTGCGCTGATATCGGCCACATAGCGTTTACCATTGGTAAAATCAAACAGTACCGGGTTTACAGCACCATAGTTGAACCCGGATATCTCCAGGTAATTACCGGCAGGATTGGCCGGCAATTCAAAATAAAAATTATTGGCCCCGCCAAAATTGAACTGGCGGGCATAGACCAGCTCGGTTTGGGCTATCACCATCCTGTCACCGCTGTTCAGGCAGGCATTTCTCACCTCAATAACGGCGGTACCGGAACTGATGTCTGATATATTGATCGCCTGGCTGTGTTTCACATAATCGAAGAAATCCATAACAGGATTGGCGACTATGGCTCCGTTCACTTTCACTTCAACTGTTCTTGGGCTCAACGCATAACCAGCAGCATTTACTCTCACCACCGGCAAAGGTGCACCGGCCCCGGTATATGGGTTCAGGCCGCTGAATGTCTCTGTTCTTGTAACATTCGTCGTAACATCGGTGGAAGTGAAGCCTTCTCCCCTTTCATAGTTAGAAGAAAAGACATAATCTCCCACAATTTCTGCACGGCCCTGGTGATATTTTTCACGGTAGTACTTACCCACCGTATGTATAAAATAAGGGTCAGGGGGCAGTGAACCGGGCAACGTAAAACTGGTGGGTACCAGTCGCAGGTTTCCAGGCCCGGCATTCATAGTAAGGAAATAAAAAGCGGTATCACTTTCCAGACTCCACTTATCGTTCAACTGCTCATCCGTATACCTGTACAGGTCTTTATCGGGTTTGCCATCATTCATTTCGCCCCAGAATTCAATATAGTCGCTGCTACTCATTACCCCGGTCTGGATAGTGGTATAGATTGGAATTTGCTGTCCGTTTCTCCAAAGCTGAAACTGCTCGGCAGGCACAGTGCTTAAACCGGCTGTGGCCAGTACCGGTTGTGCAATGCGGTATAAGCCGGTGGCCGGCACTTTGAATTTATAATAGGTCTTGCTGTAGTCTATCCATTCGTTGTAGTACGATTGGCCCCGTGCAAAAAGCCCGGCAAAAAGCAAGAACAGAAGTAAACATTTTTTCATTCAGATCAGGTTTTATGGGTACTGGTCTATTTTTCGTTTTCCTTTTTTGTTTTCACCATGTCCAGCTTCAGTGAAAATACATGGGTATAAAGCGGGTTGGACTGGTTCGCCAGGTTGATGAAAGCATAATCAATGGTCACATTGCCAATTTTAAAGCCGGCACCGCCCCCGGGCTGATAGATCCATACTTTTTTCTGGTTCACGGTATCGCCGTCCGACAGCGCCCTTTGAAAATTATTAATCCCTGCACGCAGGTAAAAAATATTGCTGATGTTCAGTTCCAGTCCCAGTTTAGGATCGGCGCTTACCGGGTTTGCGCTTAATAAAGTATTCCGCTGCCCGTCAAAGGTCACATCAATGTTTGCCTCGGCCAGCAGACTCGCTTTTTTGCCAAGTTTAAAATCCCTTGCCACTCCAAACACCAGCCGGGGGGCCGTAAGTTCCGTTGACTTCACCGGGATTTCATTCTTGGTGAGATACAGCACTTCTTTTTCTCTTTCTGTAAAACTGAATGACCAGGCGTTGAAGGTGCTGGTGATGTCGCGGCCGGTAACGCCAAATTTCCATTTTTTGGTCTGGAACTGCAATCCTGCATCAAGGCCAAAACCCCATGCTTTGGCAAACTTGCCCACACTGCGGTGGATCACTTTTGCATTCAGGCCGAAGTTTATTTTCTTTTTCTCCGTTTCTTTCATCGTTTGTGCAAACGAAAAAATGAATGCATAATCAGCAGAGGAAAAAGCCTGTATGTTATTATAGTTGATGGAGCCGTCCGGTTCAACGAGGAACAAAGTGTTCATAATATCATCCACGGCAAACCTTAAACCGGTGATCCCGATCGTCCGTTTGTTGCCGGAAGTAGGAAATGCAACGCCGATATAATCATACTTCCCGATACCGGCAAAATATTCAGCATGCATCAGGTTGACCTGCGGGTTATTTTTTACGCCCACCAGGCCTGCTGGGTTCCAGTAACCTGCGGTGCCATCCTGAACGGAAGCCGATTGAGCGCCGCCCATGGCAAGGCCCCTGGCCCCTGCGCCAATATTTAAAAACTCATTGGAATACTTCCTGAACTGAGCGGTGGCGGATAGCGATAGGAATGCCGTCAGCAAGGACAGGCAAATAGTGGTTGGTTTCATTCGGACAATTTTCGATAAGCGTTTGAATTAGACTCGCTTTCATACGTACGGGCTGCTTGTACTACTTCGCTTTATAAGCTTCGAAGTACTCAGTAAAATTAGTCTTTAGCCCCCGGAAATCATAGGGTTGTTTAACAAAAAGACTAGGGATTGAAAACGAATTGTTTAGAAAAATATTGCCTTCAAAAGCCGGCAAGGGCTTTCTGCCTTACTTTTGCCCAGCCTGCCTTGAAGTTTAGCAGGTAAATTCAAAACCAGCGACTTACATATGAACCTGATAGAAGAATTACGATGGAGGGGTATGATACAGGACATCATGCCTGGAACGGCGGAACAGCTGAAAAAAGAGATGACGACGGCCTATATCGGGTTTGACCCGACAGCCGACAGCCTGCATATTGGCAGCCTGGTACCCATTTTACTGCTTGTTCATCTGCAAAGATCAGGGCATAAACCCATTGCCCTGGTCGGTGGGGCTACGGGTATGGTAGGCGACCCCAGTGGAAAAAGTGAAGAAAGAAACCTGCTGAGTGAAGGAGAGTTGCAAAAAAATGTAGCAGGAGTAAAAGCACAATTGGAAAAATTTCTTGATTTCAATCCTACCCTTCCAAATGCTGCTGAGATGTCCAATAACTACGATTGGTTTAAATCAATTTCGTTTATTGATTTTTTGAGGGATGCCGGAAAACATATCACTGTTAATTACATGATGTCAAAAGACAGTGTGAAAAAAAGAATTACACAAAAGGATGCTGGAGAAGAAGGAGGTATAAGTTATACTGAGTTTGCTTATCAGCTAATGCAGGGCTATGATTTTTACTGGTTATATAAAAATAAAAATTGCAAACTGCAGATGGGCGGCAGCGACCAGTGGGGAAATATTGTAACCGGTACAGAGCTGATAAGAAGGAAAACCGGCGGCAAAGCTTTTGCTTTTACGTGCCCCCTGATAACAAAAGCTGATGGCAGTAAGTTTGGAAAAACAGAAAGCGGCAATATATGGCTTGACCCAAACAGGACAACCCCCTACCTTTTCTACCAGTTCTGGCTGAATGCCAGCGATACAGATGCAGAGAAATGGATCAGGATCTTTACTTTCTTAACCCAACCCGAAGTAAACTCCATTCTTGAAGCACATAAGAAAGATGCAGGCAAGCGGCTATTGCAAAAAAGACTGGCGGAAGAAGTGACAATATTTGTGCATGGCGAAGCCGCCCTGGGAGAAGCACTGGCAACAACGGAAAAACTATTTGCTAACCAACATGCCCCGGCTGAGAGCTTAAGCACCGAAGACCTTGAAGGAATGGAGGGTGTGGTAAAGATTGAGTTTCCAAGAGAAAAAATAGCACCCGGTATTGACATCGTTTCTTTTATGGCGGAAACCGGCATCGCCCCCAGTAAAGGAGAATCCAGAAAATTAGTGCAGGGAGGCGGCGTAAGTATCAATAGGAAGAAAGTGGACAGTATTGATCTCAGAATTGAAAGTAACTTTCTGTTGCACGGCCGGTATTTACTTGTACAGAAAGGGAAGAAGAATTATTACCTGGTTACAGTAAGTTAATCCAGCAGGTGTTTCTTTTCCCGATACATTTTCCAGACCAGCTCTCCAAAAAGGGTATTGGCCCAGGCAAACCATTTGCGGGTGAACCTGGCTGGATCGTCCTTATGAAATGATTCATGCATGAAGCCGGTACCCGCATGCGTTTTTTGCAATGTATCCAGGCACCTCTTTATTTCCTTATCATCGGTGCTGGTAAGGCCTTGCATGATGATGCTCATGGGCCAGATATAATCCATGCCCACATGCGGGCCACCGATACCCTCTCCTGCTTTCCCTTTAAAGAAAAAAGGATTGTCTGATGAAAGCACATAGCGGCGTGTGTTTGGGTACACTTTACTTTTTTTAGCATCAAGTATATCCAGGTAGGAAAGTGAAAGCAGGCTGGGAACATTGGCATCATCCATGAGGTTATAACTGTCATACCCGTTTACTTCATAAGCGAAGATCTCACCATACAGTTTATGCTTCACCTTCCCATGCCGGTCAACGGCCTTCATGATCACTGCACCGAGATTCCCAGCCTCCGAACCAAGAGCATGCCCCGCGCCGGAACTGAACATTGATTGCAGCATGGTATTCAATTTAGCCAGCGATGAAACAGCAAACATATTCCCGGGGATATTAAAAGGATAGATGGTGGCATCATCACTCGGCCTGAACATGGCATAGATCATTCCTGTTTTCCTGGCCGGATAGCCGTATCCGCCCAGCGGCACACCATCCGTGGCCCAACTGGTGGTTCGCTCAAATTTATACGGCCCGTTATTCTCCAATCGCTGCTGTTCTTTGAATGTTTGCAGGATCAGTCGCATGGCTTCCACCCATTCCGGGTCAAACGGTGAAATGTCCCCGGTTTCTTTCCAGTAGCCATAGGCCAACCGGATGGGATAACACAAACTGTCTATCTCCCATTTTCTCTCATGTACGCCCGGTTTCATCAGTGTCTTATCATCCTTCCATTCACTGATCTTCGCTTCGTCTTTGTAAAAAGCGTTGGCATAAGGATCTTTGAGGATGCACTTCGTCTGCCGGTTAATAACGCCTTTTACCAGTTCCTGCAGGTTTTTATCCTCTTTCATCAACGGCAAGTAAGGCCACACCTGGGCAGATGAATCCCGCAACCACATGGCATCAATATCACCGGTGATGACGAATGTGTCGGGTTTACCGCCGATCATCTCAAAATCAACGGTAGTGTCTAATGTGTTGGGAAAGCAATTTTCAAACAGCCAGCCCAATTCATTGTTGCCAATATTCTTTTTTATGTCTGTGATCACTTTCTCAATCGCTGCGCTTTTAAATTTCCGCTGGCTTTCGGGCACCCTCACCACAGGAAATTCCGTTGCCCATCCGGCAAACAATTGGCGGTTCAGCAATAATCCGGCTGAAGCCAGGGCAGAAGAGGCAATGAATTTTTTTCTTTTCATAACGGTTCCGGTGAGGTTATTCCAGGTTCTTCAGCGTTTCCCACATGGCGGCTGCGATCAGCTGGTTGCCCTTTGCATTCATGTGTACCCGGTCATAAGTAAGAATATCCTTCTCCTGGTTGCCGGGGTTATTTTCTTTCAGGTAATCGATGAATTTCTTACGAAGATCAACCAGGGGTAAGTTATTCCTTGCAGCCACGTTCCTGATTATGTTACTGTAAAGGTTCAGGTCGCCGTCCATTGGGTTGGAAAAGTCCGTCCGCTCTCCCACCACTGCCGGCGTGCAGAGTACTGCTATGATATTCCTGTCCTTTAATTTTTTTAAAATAGCCAGGTAAAATTTTTCAAACTTTTCCGGGTCGGTTCCGGTACCGCGGAGTATTTTGTGCCACACATCGTTCACTCCCACATAGATCACCACTACATCCGGATCCTTGCTGAGCACATCATCTTCCAGCCGCAGGTAAAGGTCATATACTTTGCTGCCGCCAATACCTGAACCTATGAACTCGTATTGTTCTCCTTTACCCTCCAGTTTACACAAGCTATCCGTTTGGGGAATATACCCGCCGGGTCTGGCACCCAGTTCGGTAATTGAGTCGCCAAAGAAAATGACCTTGGTTTTCTTGTGGTTGACAAATGCGCAAAGCAGCGCAACTGTTGAAAGAAGCAATAATTTCTTCATGTTGCTATAAAAATACAAAAGCCCGGCTGAACTCCGGACAGGCACCTGTTAACAGATACTAGAGTATTGGGATCCTACTCCCGGCTCCCGACTCCCGACTCATGACTCACCACTACTCCACGTCAACTTGTTTTTTAATAACCGCCCCATCTCTTGCTTCCGGTAAATACTTTCTTTCACTGATCAAATACCCGTTCCCTTTTTCACAAAAATGCACTTTCAGGTTTTCGATGCTCACGGGGTTGCCGTCGGGGATGTCGGCGATATTGGAATGAAGTATGTCGTGGCCATCAATGATCATCACCAGTCCGCTCCCGATAGCTTCCATTTTGTTTCCTTCGGTAATGAGCATACCGGTGTCTTCTCCCAAACCAATGCCAATGGCGGATGGATTAGTAGCTACGGATTGTGCCAGCCTTCCAAATCTTCCCCGCTTTTCAAAATGCGAATCAATGATGACAGAACTGATAAACCCAAGACCGGTAGTCATTTTCACTTCACCCTTGAGGTGGGCCTTCGCCGCATTGCCCTCATAGATCATGGTGTGGCCCATGGCCATGGCGCCTGCGGAAGTACCCGCTACCAGGAATTCTTCCTCCTGGTATCTCCTTTTGAGGATTGCTAAGAATTCGGTACCGCCGTCTGTTACGCTCAGGCGTAATTGGTTGCCCCCGGTAAACATCACCGCATCGCAATGCCGGATCCGTTCGATGTATTCATCATTCATGGCATCCTGCCGGTTGCGGATATGCATCACCCCCACATTGGTGCAGCCGATCTTTCCAAAAGCATTCAGGTAGTTCTCTCCTACTTCATAAGGGATAGTAGAGGCGGTGGTAATGACCTCGATGCGGGCCATGGTGCCACCGGCTTCTTCCACCACCCGGCGCAGGATGCCGAGTTCAAAAAAGTTGAGGTTATTGCGGTAAATCTCCCCGGTTTCTAAATTGGTTCCTTTGTCTTCTGCTCCGCCGACGGCTATCAGTTTTCCCTTAGGATGGCTCATTCAAGAGGGTTTGATTACGGACAAATATAACAGAATAATGAGTTAACGGTAATACCGTCAAACTTAGTATCCCGTAAAAACGGGACAAGTTGTGGATATGTGGAAATTTAACCGCAGAGACGGGGGAGGCGCTGAGATAATCAAGTATTATTAAACACACTCAGTGGCTCAGTGGTTGCTTTATTTTTTAACAGGTAAACAACTACCCCGGCCGCAGCAATCAAACTACCCCACACCGCAAACCAGCCGGTATGATAAAAAAGAAATGCCCACATAAGCAGTGATACAATAACAGGTATGGGATACAGCCACATTTTAAACGGCAACTCCTTTTTGCCGTTTCGTTTTCGCAAAAGCACTACCCCCACTGCCTGTGCCATAAATTGTATGACGATCCGCATAGCCAGGATTGCTGTGATCACTTCTGATAATCTGAACAGCAGGCTGAACCCGAAGCCCAGCCCGCATAGCATCAGTAGTGAAATATGCGGAAAGTTTTTGACGGGGTGCAACCTGCCAAATACCTTAAAGAAATTCCCGTCAACTGCAGCAGCATAGGGTATCCTTGAATAACCCAGCACCACGGCAAACAAAGAGGACATGGCAATGCAAAGTATCAGTACCGTTACGATAACAGCAGCCTGGTGGCCATATAATTTTTCCATAAACCCGCTGACCAGGTATTTATCCATCTTACCGGCCTCCTGCCAGGGTATCACCCCCATCACACTGATGTTCATCAGCAGGTAAAGTACCGCTATGCCAAAAATGGAAATGAAAATGCTGCGGGGAATGTTCACTCCCGGACGTTTTATCTCCCCGCCAAGGTGACAAACATTATAATAACCCAGGTAACTGTACACTGTCTTCAGCGAGCCATTCGCTACCATTGCCCAAAAAGCAAAAGAGAAAAAATTGTCTCCTTCTTTAGGAATAAAAGGAATACTGTGCTGCTGGTTCAGCAAACCGCTGATGATGATCCAGATGATGGTGAGAATAACGATCGTTCCCAGCACAACAGATATTCTGCCGACAGTTTCGATCTTCCGGTACAACAGCAACAGGACAAAAAGTACCAACCCGCCCGAAACAATTTTCTGCTCCCAGAAACTCAGGTCAATAAGATAGGTAAGGTATTGAGCAAACCCGATAGCTGCAGATGCCACCACCAATGGAGCTTGTATGGAGGTTTGCCAGACAAACAAAAAACTCATCAGCTTTCCGCCCTTTTCCCCAAATGCAATACGATGAAAATTATAGGTGCCCCCTGCCAGCGGGTACCTGGCGCCGAGTTCACTCCAGACCATACCATCCATCAATGCTATTACCGCACCAAAGATCCAGGCCCAGATAAATAACCCGTTATCAAAATAACTCACCACCAGGGGCATTACCACAAAAGGACCGATGCCCACCATGTCTATCATATTAATAGCAGTGGCCTGGAGCAGGTTGATCTTTCGGTTGGTGAGTGGGGTGGACATATTGGAAATTATTAATTAATAATTACTAATTAATAATTTTCACAGATACCTATTATTTTACGAAGGCCTGGATCCCTTCCACCAGCACATCCAAATTCCTGGTTGTGGTGTAAACATTCGGCGTTACTCTCACCCCCACAATATTTTCCCAGGTAATGGCCACTGTATGCACTTTATATTTATCCAGCAGGAAGGCATCAAGTTCTCCCGGTTTCTTTCCCTCTATACCCACATTGCCGATGGCACAGCCCCATTTGGGGTGCAAAGAGGTATTGAGTTTCACTTTGGGAATGTCCTTCACTTTTTCCATCCAGTAGTTCTTCAGATAATGCAGCCGTTTTTCTTTGCGTTCGCTGCCGATCATTTCATGAAACTCGAGTGCCTTGCCAATGGCTTGCTCGATAAAGAAAGGCCGGGTGCCAAGCGCCTCAAATTTTCGGATATCATCCTTCAGCGGGTTATCCACGGCAAACATCGGGTAGAGGTTCTTTATTTTGTCTTTCCTTACATAAAGCATTCCGCTACCGATGGGTGCATACAGCCATTTATGCAAACTGGCGGCGAAATAATCTG
>JANNUI010000427.1:0-17245 GCA_031395125.1 Chitinophagaceae bacterium
AAAAATGAAGATGGATGCTATATATATACCAAAGAAAGCTTTATTCAACCGCCCGATCTATTTGTTGGAAAAATTGCCAGCCAGGTTGATGTTGCTGATATTACCAAAGTAATCGGGGTAGGTATTCATGAAGAAAAACTTTCCTCCATCAATCCCCAGCAATCTAATTATCTCTGGGGGACTGCCGGGCTTTTCAAATGGAAGGCTTATAACGGCAAAGATGCCACCGGGATAGTATATAAACCGGAAAACTTTGACCCGAAGAAGAAATACCCGATGGTTGTTTATTTCTATGAAAAGCTGAGCGATGCATTGTATGATTACAAAGAACCAGCTCCTATCCGCAGCTCCATAAATGTTCCTTATTTCGTCAGCAATGGCTATATCGTCTTCCTGCCGGATATTGAATACAAAGTTGGTTATCCTGGTCAGGGTGCTTATGACTATATCGTCAGTGGTTCCAGGGCATTGGTCAAAAAAGGTTGGGTGGATAGCACCAATATGGCGTTGCAGGGGCATAGCTGGGGCGGTTACCAGGCGGCACAGGTAGCAACCATGACAAAACTCTTTAAAGCTGTATGGGCCGGTGCGCCTGTTGCGAATATGACCAGCGCTTACGGGGGTATCCGCTGGGAAAGCGGGGTGAACCGGCAATTCCAGTATGAGAAATCACAAAGCCGTATCGGCGCCACATTATGGGAGAAACCGGAACTATATATTAAAAACTCTCCTTTGTTTCACCTTGATAAAGTGAGTGCGCCGATGGTGATCATGGCCAATGATGCTGATGGGGCAGTGCCCTGGTACCAGGGAATTGAATTGTTCACGGCTTTAAGAAGGCTGGGAAAGAAAGTGTGGATGTTCAATTATAACGGGCAGGGGCATGGTTTGTCGCAGCGACAGGACATGAAGGATTACCAGGTCCGCATGCAGCAATTTTTTGATTATATGCTGAAAGGGGCAAAACCAGCCAAATGGATCACCGAAGGTGTGCCTGCTGTGAAAAAAGGGAAGGAATGGGGGTTGGATGCCTCACCCCAACAATAGTCATTCAAACCACAGAGTCTTCATCCCCTCTCCGCGCGGAGAGGGGGCGCAGAGTCTTTAAAGACCAGAATCGTCGTGGGGTGAGGCCTCAGGCCGCTGCACTGATAAACTTCACCAAACTCCTCTTGGCGATGGGCAATAAGGTCTCATCCACCGGAAAACTCAGGTCTGTTTCAATAGAGTAAACAGCCGGGTTTGGAAGGTCTTTCCTGTTTCGTATTAACTCGGCCTTTATATGTTCATAAGTGCTGCTGATGCTGCGTACCCAATGCTCAATAAAAGATGTCCTGATGCTCCGGTATCTTTCATCATGCTTTTCAAAAAAGGAGAGCCGGTAATGGTAAACTTTTGTACGGCCTCTTTCACCGGCGCTTAAAAAGAAATAACCTTCCTGTGTGTCAAGGGGTATCAGTCCCACCGGGCTGATGTTTATTTTTTCCTCTACAAACTCATAGATCTCCGTACCGCTGCTGATGGTATTTTTCATCTTACCTGCAGAATAGTGGATAATTTCTTCCAGTTGCAGCATCAGTTCATCATCGTCAATCATCTGTTCATAAAGGATCTGCAGTTTTTCCAACTGCACACCGGTGAGTTTTTTAGGGAAATGTTCCTGCAGGTATTTTTTATTTTCCCGGAAGGCCATGATGTTATGGTAGTGAAAGATCACATCGGCCAGCTGTGGGTAAAGCTTGTTTTCGTTGAAATTCCGGTTGATCTCCTGCAGGTATGCGAGCAGGGTATATTTCTTCAGCTCAAAATCAATGCGGCCTTCGGCAAACCAGGTTTCGGATAAACTCTTCATAGTTTAACGGGGTTGGTTCAACTAATCTACAAAAAAGACGGGATGAAAGCAATTGAAGTTTATTTTTAGCTTGTTAAAATATCTATATGCGCTACCTGCTCCCCTTTATTTCAGTATTGTTATTCTCCTGCGGCAACACTATTTATATTGTCCGGCATGCCGAAAAAGAAACCGGTATTGATATGGCTACGATGAAGCCATCAACCGACCCACCACTGAGCCCGGCAGGCCAGGAACGGGCTTTAAAGCTGAAACAGGTACTGGGGAGTGAAAACATTAAACATATTTATTCCACCGGCACACTCCGGACTATTTCAACGGCCAGGCCGCTGAAAGAACTGTACCTGGGTATGTCCATTCAGATCTACAGCAGCAAAATGGACTCCATGGATACATTTATTCAACGAATAAAAAATATCCGCAAGGGCAATGTGCTGATCGTAGGTCACTCCAACACTGTGGATGATCTTGCAAATAAGATCGCCGGTTCTGCTGTAGTGCCAGGTGATCTGAAGGACAGTGATTATAACAATCTATTTATCCTGAAAAGAAAAGGGAACATTTATCAGTTCAAAAACGAGAAGTATGGTGTGCCTTCGAAATGATTAAAATTCAGACCCTTTTTGAACTTCGCAAATACTCATTAGTGAACAGGAAGAAGAAGTGTGGTTCACTTTTCTCTTTCACTGAATGAAAAAAGTGAACCATCCGCCGGTTGACGGATGCAACGGAGATGCCATGAAAAATTGAAGTTGGGTACCTAAAATTGCTTACAAAAAGTTAGAGTTATAAAAAGACTTTATAACCTAAACTCCCCGCCAGCTGGCTGGGACAGGAGCTCAATATTCCCTGTCACCGTTAAAATTCTCCAGCTCCTTTGCCACCGCCGTCAGGAAAGTGGCGCCCAGGCTTCCGTCCACAATACGGTGGTCGTAGCTCATGCTTAAATACATCATGTGACGGATGGCAATGCTGTCGCCTGCAGGTGTTTCGATCACAACGGGTCTTTTCTTGATGGCGCCAACGGCCAGGATCGCTACCTGGGGCTGGTTGATGATCGGCGTTCCCATCAGGCTGCCGAATATGCCCACGTTGGTGAGGGTAAATGTGCCGCCCTGTGTATCGTCGGCCCGCAGTTTGCCATTGCGGGCTGCATCCGCTAATCCGGTTACTTGTTTGGTCAGCCCGACCAGGTTGAGCTGATCGGCATTTTTAATAACAGGTACGATCAGGTTGCCGCTGGGCAGGGCAGTGGCCATGCCGATATTGATATCTTTCTTCACTATGATCTTGTCGCCATCCAGCGAACAATTGACCAGCGGGAATTTTTTGATACAGCGGACGATCGCCTCGATGAATAATGGTGTGAAGGTGATCTTTGTTCCTTCTCTTTTTTCAAACTCTTTTTTCACTTTATCCCGCCATAGCACCAGGTTGGTTACATCCGCCTCTGTGAAGCTGGTGACATGCGGACTCGTACGCTTGCTCCGCACCATGTGCTCCGCGATCAGTTTCCGCATCCGGTCCATTTCGATGATCTCTACATTACCGGTATACGTGGTGATCTGCTGATTAGCATTTGTTTGCTGTTGCTCAACTCTTGAAACCGGGATCACCATTTCGCCGGATTTGACTCCCGGCTCCTCCAAAGGAGTCCTTACGGACCGGCTCCTGGCTCCGGACTTTCTTCCGCTCACATACTGTAAAATATCCTTCTTGGTCACCCTTCCTTCATTACCTGTTCCGGGAATATTTTCCAGTTCGGTCATGCTTACCCCTTCACTGGCGGCTATATTCAGGACCAGCGGGGAGTAGAAACGGTTGGAAGATCCGTTTGATGTTTGATGTTGGATGTTGGATGTTGGATGTTGGAAGGTTTCGACAACCACAGCTTCTTGTACCTTGTTGCTTATACCTTGTTCCTTTACAGGAGTTGATTCAAGAGGCGAAGAAGAAACCGGGTCAGCGGCACTGGTCCTTATCCTGGCGATCACTGTACCGATAGGCACCACATCATTCACGTTAAAAAATATATCCTCTATTACACCGGCGGCTGTGCTGGGTACTTCGCTATCCACTTTATCGGTGGCAATTTCCAGCACCGTTTCATCCATTTTTACGGTATCACCGGCTTGCTTGTGCCATTTCAGCACAGTGGCTTCCATGATACTTTCACCCAGTTTCGGCATTACCAGATCAACAACAGCCATATTACGATTTTAGATTGTAGATTTTAGGTTTTAGATAGAGGATTGCTTGCAGCTCATGTCAGGTAAAATGAAGATTTCCCACAGCAGGCAATTAATCGGGTCAAAGGTAATGATTTGGGCATAATCAGGCTATCAGCCGTTCGAGAGAATGAATTTCCGTAAGAAGTTAAGTGCATTGGCAGCTGTCATCCCGATATTTCGCTGCCGGTCAAACCGGAGATTGAGTTTCAGTGTTTCTGTTTTTTCTTTATTGCCGACGGCAATAAAGACAGTGCCCACAGGTTTTTCGGCTGTGCCCCCGGCAGGCCCCATGATGCCCGAAGTTGCCACCACATAATCAGCATGGACTGCTGCAATGGCCCCTTTCAGCATTTCTCTCACTGTTTCCTCACTTACAGCGCCAAACGATTGAATGGTTTCCGGCTTTACTCCCAATATTGTTTCTTTTGCTTCGTTGGAGTAACTGACTACGGTTCCGTTATAATAGGCAGATGAGCCCGGAACAGAAGTGATAAGGTGGGCAATATAACCACCGGTGCAACTTTCGGCTGTTGCCAATGTTTTGCCCTTTGCTATAAGGATCTTCCCGATCACCATTTCCAGCCCTTCATCCTCATTGCTGACCAGGTATTCTTTCACCAGTTTCTGTAACTTTTCAAACCAGGGCATCAGTTCTCTCTCCACTTCTTCTTTTTTGTTCCCCTGCGATGTCAGCCGCAGCTTTACCATTCCGTAATTGGGCAGGTAAGCCAGTTTGATATGTGAGGGGAGTGAGGGTTCAAAATCTTTCAGCATTTCAGCGATCATGGATTCTCCCTGGCCGGCAGTGAAAGCTGTTTTATGTACAATGGCCGGCAATTCAAATTCCTGTTGCAGCCTGGGGATCACTTCATCGATCAATAAGCCTTTCATTTCGTGGGGTACACCGGGTAGGGAGATGAAAACAGGCCGTCCAGCCCCCCCACCCCCCGCAGGGGGAGCCCCTCTGCCCTCCAGAGGAGGGTTCTCAGACTCCAATGATAATGCCCCCCTAAATCCCCCTCCCGGGGGGACTTTAGACTCCGACAGTTCGGTGTTTCTTTCCTTTACCCGTAGTACAATGCTATTAATTACTTCATCGGTCTTTTGCAAAACCTGCTCGTTCGTAAACCGGATAACTTCAAATCCCAGTTTGTTCAGATCCTTCGTTCTTTCTTCGTCGCTAATTTTATTTTCCGGCAATTGATGATACAGACCATCCACTTCAATGATCAGTTTTTCACGAATAGAAACAAAGTCAGCAATATAATTTGATATTATATGCTGTCTTCTGAACTTAAATCCTGCCATTTTTCTTCCCCGAACAATCTCCCATAAAACTTTTTCAGCTTCAGTGGGATTACTTCGGTGTTCGCTAACAAACTTTTTTAGTAAACTATAGGTAACCGGATCAGCTGTGGGGTAGCTATAATCACTCTTCGAACTCTTGGGTTCTGAAGTCCCCCCCTGCGGGGGATTTAGGGGGGCTTGGGGGGCTTTAAACCACATCCCCGGTGCCGTGCCTCTTTTGTTATGAAGTACGATACAATTATCAGGCACTTCCGCCTGTTTCAGGTTCCGCTCCAGAATGGGGCCGGTGCGATGAAAGACTTTTTCGAACAGGTGTTTTACATGTGTCAAAACTTCTTCGTTCACTATCAGTTTGCTGCCAAAATAGTTGCAGAGAAGCGGTTTGGTGATGTCGTCAGCCGTGGGGCCAAGTCCCCCGGTGATGATAACGATATCTGACTGGCTGCCTTCTTCATCCAACGCATCCCAAATATCATCATAGTCATCACCCACTGCCACCCGCCGGCGCACCCAAACACCGATCTTATTCAGTTCCTGGCCAATAAAAGTGCTGTTGGTATCAATAGTCTGCCCGATCAGCAGCTCATCGCCGATGGTGATGATGGAGGCATTTACAGCATGTAAACTCATTTAAGAAATGATTAGAACGAAATGAGGTAATTTGAACGCAAAGTTATAACCACTGAACTATGAAAAAAGTTTTCCTTGTTGCTGGCTTGCCCGCCAAAGCTTTAGCGACGGCGGGTTACTGGCTT
This sequence comes from Chitinophagaceae bacterium, assembly GCA_031395125.1. GTDB lineage: Bacteria > Bacteroidota > Bacteroidia > Chitinophagales > Chitinophagaceae > JJ008. Next base: position 6,147 of record JANNUI010000427.1, read on the forward strand.
GTCCGCTGTAGCCTTGGCGTAAGCGGATTGCTGGCAACTGATTTATCAGCGCAGACAGTTACTCAAAGGTTACAGAAAGCTTTTACGGCATTTGAAAAGGACGAACAATTGAGTCATGCCATAAGTTCTTTGTATGTAATTGAAGCAAAAACAGGGCAGGTGGTATTTGATAAAAACTCACAGACCGGCCTGTCGCCGGCCTCTACGCAAAAAATAATCACCAGTGTGACGGCTTTTGAGTTGCTGGGGAAGGGATTCAGTTATAAAACATTTTTCATGCATGGGCCAAGTAATAGAACTAATAATAGTATTTATGTCTGGAGTGATGGAGATCCGACATTCGGAAGCTGGAGGTATGAGGGAACCAGGGATACTGTTATTTTTAGAAAAGTCATAGAAGCGTTTAAGAAAAACGGTAAAAAGAGTATTGCTGATTTTTCATTATTTGATAATGAACAATTAAAGAACATACCTTCTGGATGGATTTTTGAGGATATTGGCAACTATTATGGGGCAGCACCAAAAAGAATAAACTGGCATGAGAATCAATACGACATAGTTTTTATACCCGGAAAAAATGAAGGGGATCAAACTCAATTAGATACTGCAGCAACATTTGGATGGTCTGGTTTGATTAATAACTGTAAAACTGGAAAAGTTGGGAGCGGTGATAACGCATATGTTTATTTTATCCCGGGAGAAAGAAAGTCAGTTATTGAAGGTACAATACCAGCAGGGGTGAAAAGATTTACCATTAAAGCGTCTGATCATATACCAGATGTCACATTTCCTTTATCATTCATCGATTTTGCAAAGAGAGAGAAGTTTTTCCTTGGTGAAAGAGAAATTTCTGTGCTTGGGTATGGAAGCCCATATAATAAAGTAAAAAAGGATACAGTCTACACCCACTATTCCCCCTCCCTCGACTCCATTATCTACTGGTTCAATAAAAATAGCATTACCCTTTACGGCGAAGCATTGGTAAAAACTTTAGCTTATGAAAAGCAGGGATTTGGCAGCACTGACAGTGGTGTGGCCATCGTTAAAAAATTCTGGAAAGACAAGGGGCTTGATGAGGATGAACTGAATATTTATGATGGTTCGGGCTTATCGCCACTGAACCGGGTAACCACCCATGCGCAGGTGGAAATATTAAAGTATGCAAAGACCAAAGACTGGTTCCCTTATTTCCTCCAATCACTGCCTGAATACAACGGCATGACCATGAAAAGCGGCACCATCAGTGATGTAAAAGGATTTTGTGGTTATCACAAGGCAAAAGATGGTAAAGAGTATATTTTTTCTTTTCTTGTCAATAATTACAGCGGCAAAACCTCCGGGGTAGTGAGCAAGATGTATAAGGTGCTGGATAAGCTGAAATAGTCCAGCCCCCCTAAATCCCCCCAAGGGGGGAATTTGGAACCCGACTGCAGAAAATTCACTACTTTACACGTAAGTCAAACCAAAACTCATAACCCGAAACTTTTTTATATGGCAGATCAAAATTTTAAAAATCACATCCGGCTTATTTTTTTGTGGCATGGATTTACCATGTTTGCAATTATCGCCTTATTTATAGGAAGTATTATCAACCTGGTTCATGCAGACAAGCATAGCCACTATTCAGCAGCTTTGCTGGTAGTGGTTTCTATAATACTGGGGCTTTTGTGGACTTATGCAAGAGTTTTTGCTTTAAAAGCACAAGACAGGGCTATCCGGGCCGAAGAAAATTTCAGGCATTTTATTCTTACCAGTAAACCACTTGATAAGCATTTAAGGTTAGGGCAGATCATTGCACTTCGTTTTGCCAGCGATGAGGAGTTTCCTGCGTTAGCAAAAAAAGCGGTGGAAGAAAAACTGTCGCAGAAGCAGATCAAGCAGGCCATCCAAAACTGGAGAGGTGATTATTACAGGGTATAATGAGTTTTTCTGCTTTAGGGTTCTATAGCCCCTCTCCTTGGAGAGGGGTTTGGGTCTGATGATGAATATCAGACTCCGGCCAAAGCGCCGGAGGTGAGGTCTGAATTGGTTTATTCTGCCTCGGCTCCCAGGAAGACCCTCTCCGCCTTATCATTCTTAAAGTTGAATATGATCCCGCCATATACAGATCCTACGGTGATCTGTGTCTTGTCGGTTGCTTCCGGATCTATATCTTTTTTATAGGCCTCCTGCACTTCAGCATACGTACTGCCAATTCCCATACCGGCCTTTGTTTTAAAAGTACAGGCGGCTTTAGCGGTTATAGTAAAAACAACCATAGTCCCCGGGACATTGTTTTTATCGGACGACATATTCAATACAAGGCCTTTGTTCTTCCAGGTCCAGTCTTCATGCATCAGCCCGTCGGCAGCCCATTCTATCGCTTCCGATTTACTGTCTGGTTCACCAAGTACCTTCAATGTTTCTGAATAAGGCTGCCCCAGCTTTATATCACCGAAGCTTTCTATATCAATTTTACCGGCGGGCTCCACAGCAGGTGCTGCAACGCTGTCTTTTTTTATAGTAGTTGTAAGGCTGTCATTTTTTGTTTCGTCATTTTCCTTTTTTCCGGATTTGCAAGCGACAAATATTATGGTAAAGGCAACTAGCAGGAATTGTTTCATATCAGAATTTTAAAGAAGTAAGATAAAAGTTTATAAAATAAGGTGAGCGATGAATTGCTTAAAAACCAAAGATGCTGAAAATGTCCATCTTCAGCAGCCAGGGTGACGCTATGGCCGCTGCCCAGAGGAGAAAGATAAAGATCTTTCCGATCAGGGAAACATCCTGTATCAGGTGCCGGTGCAGCAGGCTTTGGATGGTGGTCATAACCCGTTCTTCTTTTTCAGTAAACTCGCAGGGCGGGGAAGGAGGCACATCTTTGAAGGAAGGATGCTCCCGGATAAGTAAATTCCGGATCTTCCAGTAATCTTCATCCGGCAGGTCATCATATGATTTGTCCATATCAATACCTTCCGCTTCTATCTTTTTCTCGATGGCCTTTAATTTGGAATCACCCGACATCCGCAGTAGCATCATCAGGGGGAACAGGAAAAAAATAAAATAGAAAGGCTGACCGGTGTAGGAATACATTCTCCAGGCAAACCATACCATCAGCGCAGCAGATAAAAAAACAAATGCCTTGCCGATCCAGCTTTCTTCATTCAGGAAAACCCTATTCAGCAACTGCCCGCCATCCAGCGGGTAAACTGGGAGGAGGTTAAACAAGTTGAGTAAAATAAATAAAAAGGAGATCCTTTCGTACGGGATATTGGCAATATTGCCATAATAAGGGTCCTTTTGCCAGAGGATGAAAAACAATATCCCGATTATTATACCCGGCAACGGCCCGGCCAGTAAGATAACAGCCGATTCTTTTTGGGAAACCTCCCTTTTTGTACCTGAAACATAGGCGCCGAGCAGTGGTATGAAAAATATTCCCAGGTCATTATACCTGTAAAACTTCATGGCGATGAAATGCCCCAGCTCATGTATCATTACAATGGCGGTAATGAGCAGCAATGTCCTGTAATCCCTGAAAATATAAAAGCCAGCCAACAGGTAAAGTGCCAGGCTTGCCAGCGAACGAACCCATATATTGGAACTGTTTTCCTGCTTCTGGTATTTCGATGGGTAGACAATAGATCCTTCTGTAGAAACAGGCGAAGCGGGGTCAGTATTACCTGGTATAGGGTCCTGAAAATTCTCCATCAGCTAATTTAGCCAGAATTTATTGTTGATAAGAAAAATCGCAGTGGCCCTGGCAATCCCGGCCGCAGCGTCGGGATTAGTTAAAATAGGGTTGCAGTTTCTCCTGCAGCTGTGCAGGCATGCTGGTCCGTTTCATTCCATCTGCTTCCATGAAATATAAGATGATCTTTCCCACGGCAAGCAGTTCATCCTGCTCATTGAATACTTCATGATGGAATTCTACTTTATGATGCACCGGCAGTTCTTTTAAAGTGGTCTTGATGGTCAGCAGGTCATCGTATTTAGCCGGCCGCAGGTAGCGGCAATGCACATCCACCACCGGCATGATGACACCCATTTTTTCCATATCCGCATAGGTAAAACCTAAATGCCGGATAGACTCCGCCCTTGCTGTTTCAAAATAAGGAAAATAGTTGCTGTGATAGACAACACCCATCTGGTCGGTTTCGGCATAGCGGACCCTTACTTGTGTTTCGGTCGTGAACATATTGGCTGCAATAATAGTGAAAAAGCGGCGAGGGCAGAGCTACGGGTTTCGGGTTGTGAGACTCCTGTCAAAGGTTTCTTTGTAACCGTAAGAAAACCCGTATATGAGGTCTCGTAACTCGCAGCTCACAACTCAAAACTGAACTAAATGTTAAAGCATTCACAGCATTTGACTTTTCCACACCTGTTTGGAATGATGTTTGGTTTACCCTGAAATAATTTGAATATTCGCAACGTTTAGAATTTACCCCGGTGAAGACCGGGGGCATCGGTTTAAAGGACAATTTCAATGAAGAATCACAGCCTGTTACTTGTCGTCATACTTCTTAGTGCACCCATTTTTGCCCAGCAAACCGCTTTCTACACAGATCCGGAAGCTAAGTTCAAAGAAGCCAAAGAATATTTTCAGAAAGAGCAGTACAGTCTTGCTTATCCTTTGTTCAAAGAACTGAAACAGGATGTAAGAGAAACCAACAAAGCGAACATTCCCGTCACGGTCCAGGAAATTAATTATTACAGCACCGTTTGCGCCCTGAAGCAGAATGAAGGCAGGGCAGAAGAAGAAGCGCAACAGTACATTGAAGTGGAAAAGAACAATGCCCGGGTGCAGATGATGAACTTCCACCTGGCAGAATTTTACTTCCGGCAGGAAAAATTCGGTGAAGCGGCCCGGCTTTATGAAAGCGCCAATATCGCCAACCTCAGTAACCGGGAGATCGCCGACATGAAATTTCACCAGGGGTATGCCTACTTCACCTTGCAGCGGTTTGAACAGGCCAAACCCCTTTTTAACAGCATCCGCAGCATCAGGGATGATCCCAACTACATGGATGCAAATTATTATTACGGGTTTCTTGCCTTCCGGGACAGGCAGTACAACGAAGCGCTTCAGGCCTTTATGATCGTGGAGAACGAAAATAACTACGGCACAGTGGTTCCTTATTATATCGCACAGATCTATTACATACAGGGGAAGAAGGATGAGGCCATTACGTATATCCAGGGTAAACTACAGAGCGGCAGCAGTTCCCAGTACTACGACCTGGAACTGAAACAACTGATCGGCCATGCTTATTTTGAAAAGAAGGAGTATGTAAAAGCGTTGCCTTACCTGGAAGATTATATAAGCCGTTCCAAAAAAGTAAGACGGGAAGAATTGTATGAACTGTCCTATTGTTACTACCAGGCCAACCAGCTTGCAAAAGCCATTGAGGGCTTTAAGCAGCTGAGCGGAAAAGATGATTCGCTGAGCCAGCATGCCATGTACCTTTTGGGCGACGCTTATTTGAAAACAGGGCAGAAATCAAATGCCCGGAATGCATTTCTTTTCTGCTCCTCCAACAGCAGCAACCCGGAACAAAAAGAGATCTCCAAATACCAGTACGCCAAGCTTTCTTATGAGTTGGGCTACCAGGATGAAGCCTTGAACAGCCTGGGATCGTTCATCGCCGATTATCCCGATTCCAAATTCAGTACGGAGGCCAAAGAACTGATGATCGATGTGCTGGCCAACACCAATAATTACAAGGATGCCCAGGCCATGCTGGAAAGACTGAGCAAACCTTCTGAGAATGCAAAGCGTGTTTACCCGAGAATATTATTTGGTCGTGCTGCCGAGATGATCAATGACGGAAGATTGTCCGATGCGGATGTGCTGCTGACGAAAATACTGGATGACCCATATAACCGCCCGGTGCTTCCCTTTGCTTATTTCTGGAAAGGAGAGATCGGTTACCGGAATAACCAACTGGATACCGCTATCAAATATTATCATCTATATGTGGATGCCGGTGCGCCGGTAAGCGGTGAGGCCAATCCCGTCAATGCAAAATACAACCTGGGCTATGCCTATCTCAGAAAGGAGAATTATCCCGTTTCACTTACATTCTTTGAACCATTGGTCAAAGCCCCGGCGCTGAATACCGATGGTTTTTCCCAGGATGCCTATATCCGTGCTGCGGATAATTATTTTATGCTGAAGAGTTTTGACCGGGCCAAAACCATGTACGATAATGTGGTGAAGCTGTCCTGGCCGGCTGAGGATTATGCCACTTTCCAGATCGCTATGCTGGCCGGGGTAAGAGGGCCGAATGAAAAGATCAGCCTGATGAATACGATGATCCGGAAGTTTCCCGAATCGCCGCTGGTAACAGATGCGAATATGGAAATTGCCAACACATATATGGGCAACGAAAAGTTCCGGGAGGCCATCCCTTTCCTGAGTAATGTGATAAAGGGCACGGACAACAGCAGCCTCGTTCCGCAGGCTTACCTGAAAATGGGAACAGCCTATTACAACATTGACAATAATGCAGAGGCCCTGAAGCATTTTAAAACGATAGTGGAGAAGTATCCCAACGCACCTGAAACGGAAGATGCCGTGGATAATATCAAGACCATTTACCTGGAAGAAGGCAACCCCGATGAATATGCCTCCTTTATGCGGCAGATAGGCCGCCCGCTGAGTGTGAATACAGAGGATTCACTGACCTATTTCGCTGCCGAAAAACTATACGACGACCAGAAATTAAATGATGCCCTCGCTGCATTCAACAGTTATTTACAGAAATTCCCCAGCGGTAGCTATACATTGGATGCCAACTTCAACCGGGCCGAAATATACAATGCAAAGAAGGACTGGAGTAATGCCGTAGAGGCTTATGAACAAGTGGCGGCGGATGCCCCCAATAAATATGCGGAGCGGGCTGTGCTGACGGCAGCAAGAATAAATTTCTTTGAGCTGAAGAACTATGCAAGAGCAGAAGCATTCTTTGGACAGTTAAAACAAATAACATCCAGCCAGGAAAATAAACTGGAAGCCATGAGGGGATTACTGCGCTGCCAGTATAACCAGCAGAAATGGACAGAGGCTTCTGAAAATGCAAAAGAACTGACCGCCGCTAAAGGAAGCAGTGCGGATGATAAGATGCTGGCCAATATGGTCATTGCCAAATCTTACCAGGCGGGCGGACAGTTTAATGAGGCCATCAACAGCTTTAAGTCCGTAGTGCAGCTCAACAAAGCAGCTCTGGCTGCAGAGGCGAGGTATGAAATAGCCAGTTGCTGGTTCCTGCTGAACAAACTGTCCGAATCTGAAAAAGCAGCATTTGAAACGATCAATAAGTCAGGGTCGTATGATTATTGGATCACAAAAGCCTATATCCTGCTCGGCGATATTTATTTCAAACAGAAGGATTACTTCAATGCGAAAGCCACTTTCCAGAGCGTGGTGGATAACACGGTTGATGCGGAACTGAAGCAGGAAGCACAGGCAAAACTGAACAGGGCAACGGAGGAAGAGGGTAAAAGCAGTAAAGTAGGCCCCCAAACCCCCTAAAGGGGGGTTAGGCTTTCCTAAAATCTAAAGAGGTTAGAATGATAAGTAACAGCAAAATAAGAATAATGAACCGGATGCTTCTGGTGGGATTTGGAATTTTCTCTTTTGGAATTTCATTTTCTCAGAAAGACACAACTGGGAAGGGCGGTATTGATATCGTTTCCAGTTTTAAACCCGTGCTTCGCCAGACTGCGAAGATCAATTTCAGCGCTGCACCACCGCCGGCAGATACCACAAAGGCCAAACTGAATTACGATATACCCAACCAGAATTTACTATTCGCCTACCAGCCTGGTACATTAAAGCCGCTGGCAATGGATATTGATTCAGGAGGAATATTCGATAACAGCAGTTATGTCAAAGCCGGTTTTGGGAGTTTGAGAACACCCTTCGTTCAGGCAGGTTTTTCTTTTGGCGACGGGAAAACAGCAGGGTTGAATATCTATGCCCGGCATGTTTCTTCAGACGGCAAAAGAGAGAACCAGAAATTTACCAATACGAATGTAAAACTCTCTGGTTTTTTCAGATCGGGGAACAACCTCGAATGGAATGCCGGCATCGGCATGAAGCAGGACAAAACCTATAAGTACGGTTATGAACCACAAACCCTCGTATTCAAACCTGATTCCCTGAAACAGAATTTCCAGACCATTGCAGGCCGTCTTGCATTTCACAATATCAATAAAACAGCTTTTGGATTAACGTATTCACCAGAGGTTAAGATCGATGTGTTCAGTGATAATCATGACAACTCGGAGAGCAACACTGTGGTAAACCTGCCATTGCAGAAGACGATCGGAAAAGAGTTTATCGTAAACCTGGGTGTGACGTTTGACCTGACAAGGGTCTCGCCCCAAAGCAAATCAGCCATCAACAATACCATGTATTATATCTCCCCGTCGGTATTGTATAAAACAAAAAACATCAATGTACAGGCCGGTATCCGCCCCTCATGGGATAACCGGACCTTTAAAATGTTTCCCAATGTGCTGGCCGATATCAGCAGCAACGACAGCCGCTTCACATTCCAGGCAGGATGGACGGGTTATGTGAGAAAAACAACCTACCAGTACCTTGCTTCGCAAAACCCCTGGCTCTGGATCCCCGGGGAATATAAGAATACCTGGATAGAAGAACGCTTTGCCGGTTTCAAAGGTTCGGTAGGAGATCATTTTACCTATGCAGCCAAAGTGGCTTTCAACAGGCTGAACAACCAGCCATTATTTGTAAATGATACCACAACAGGCCTGGGAGGAAAATCTTTCAGGGTGGTAAATGAAAGCCGCATCAATGTGGTGAACTTCGGCAGCGAAGTGGGAGTGACCTTCCATGAAAAATTCTCGCTGACGGCCGGTTTACAGTTCAACCAGTTCACCGGTTTAAAGAACAATGCAAAGGCATGGGGCCTGCTGCCGCTGGAACTAAAGACCTCCATGCGGATGCAGATCATCAAGGACCTGTGGCTGAAAGGGGACCTGTTTGCATGGGGCGGACCACAATTCCAGAAAAAGGATGGAACAGCAGGGAAACTGGACGGAGCCATGGACCTCAATGCCGGACTGGAATTTAAAATCACCAGGAACCTGAATCTTTGGACACAGTTCAATAATATTTTCAACAAGCAGTACCAGCGCTGGAACCAGTACCCGGTTTATGGGTTCAACTTTGTGGGCGGAATCGTATTTTCGTTCAGCCAAAAGAACTAATGATGTACCCGGAACTGTACCGATACCTTCTCCAGCATAAAAAATTACCTCTGCCGGGCATTGGCACATTTGTACTGGAAAGAAAGCCAGCCAGCATTGATTTTCCGAACAAACTGATGTATCCACCGGGTTACTCAATTGCCCTGCAGTCTTCTGCTTTCATCCCTTCTGGAAGTTTTTTTAACTGGCTGGGTGCTGTGCTTGGCATTTCGCAGATGGATGCGGTGATACGGTTCAACGATTTTGTTTTTGAAATGAAGAAGCAGGTGGAACGGGGCGATACGGTGAATTGGAATGGTGTCGGTTCCGTCAGAAAAGGACTGGGAGGTGAAATTAAATTCACGGCAGATGTTATAACAGCAGAAAGACCGGTGCCTGCTGCAAAAGTTTTGCGGGAAAGGGCGGAGCATACAGTCAGGGTGGGTGAGGATGAGAAAACTTCTGCTGAGATGACAGCTATGCTGGCCCAAACGCAGGAGAAAAGATCATACTGGTGGGCTTATGCGCTGGCGATCGGGCTGCTGGCTTTAGTTTTCACCGGCTGGTATTTTTCAGAGCATGGCCTCGACACTTCCTCTACAGCCAATGAAAAAAAACTTATTCCTGCAGTGTCAACAGCTACTTATAAAGAACTCCCCTGAGCCTCACCCCACAGATTTTCCTGAATAAGAAAATTTCCTTTGCCCTCTCCCGAAGGAGAGGGAGTGAAAAAGACTTTCTTCAACAGAGAATGTGCTGGATGAGGTTGATTGGCTATTTTCGTTTTACTTTGACTGATTTAATGGAGAACCACATTCACTATAACATTTGCCCCATTTGCAATACTGAAAATATAAGGCAGGTTTTGTCAGCCAAAGATCACACCGTTAGCGGAGAAACTTTTCAAATTCTTGAATGCAGCAGCTGCGGGCTTCGTTTTACACAGGATGTTCCTGCTGCGGCTGCGATAGCGCCTTATTACAGATCCGAAAACTATATTTCCCATTCCAATACTTCGAAGGGGTTTATCAACCGGATGTACCAGTCTGTCCGTAAAAAGACGCTGAAGCAGAAAAGAAGACTGGTTCAGCGTATCACCGGATTGCAAACAGGCAGCTTGCTCGACCTGGGCAGCGGCACCGGGGCATTCGTTCATGAAATGAAACAGGCAGGCTGGCAGGTGACCGGCCTGGAACCGGATGCCGATGCAAGGCAAACTGCAAAAGAATTGTTTGGCGTCGGTTTGAACGATACAAATCAGTTCTATGATCTGCCGTCTTCAGTATTTGATGCCATTACGATGTGGCATGTGCTGGAACATGTGCATGACCTGCACGGGTATATGGAGAAGCTGAGCTTGTTATTGAAAGACAATGGGCGGCTGTTCATTGCTGTTCCGAACTATACTTCAAAAGACGCCGGTATTTACAAAGAATTCTGGGCTGCCTATGATGTGCCCCGGCATTTGTATCATTTTTCACCCGCATCCATGCAGGCATTGCTGCAAAAACACGGGATGAAGATCATAGCACAGCACCCGATGTGGTACGATAGTTTCTATATCTCGATGCTAAGCAGCAAATACAGGCATGGCAAGACCAATTTTTTTGTTTCCTTCTTCAATGGCTTTCGTTCCAACCTGAAAGCATGGGGGAATGTGAAGCGCTGCAGCTCGGTGATTTATATAGCCTCCCTGCCCTCCGAAGGAGAAGCCTCCCCAAGCCCCTCCGAAGGAGGGGTTTCAGACTCCGAAATCAGTAAAAGCCTTTCTGTACTTTAGGACTTTAAAGTCCCCCCTGCGGGGGATTTAGGGGGCTACTGACTAAACTGCACCTCATACAACTCCGGCCACCTCTTGCCTGTTATATATATCTTCTTGGTGGCAGCATCATACGCAATGC
>JANNUI010000498.1:0-1669 GCA_031395125.1 Chitinophagaceae bacterium
GTTTTGGCGACTGACGCGACCGTTAATCGCGTCGGCCAAGCGAACTTCGACTTGCTCGCCACGATAAATGACGCCCTTGGTAATTCCTTGGCTCGTTTCACAATCGTGCAACGTGACCACGACGTTTTGTGCCACGTCGGCAAGCTTGCGGGTCAAGTAACCCGAGTCGGCTGTCTTGAGCGCCGTGTCGGCCAAGCCTTTGCGGGCACCGTGGGTCGAGCTGAAATACTCAAGCACGGTTAGTCCTTCGCGAAAGTTTGCTTTGATCGGCGTTTCGATGATGTCGCCCGTTGGTTTGGCCATCAAGCCGCGCATTCCAGCCAACTGTTGAATCTGGCCGACGCCACCGCGTGCACCGGAATGAGCCATCAAGAACACTGGGTTGACGTAACCGGTTCCGCCCCGATCATCGGCTTCCATCGCGGCCATCATGTCCTTGGTGATTTTCTCGCGGGCATGAGTCCACGTATCGAGAACTTTGTGATAGCGTTCTTGCTCGGTGATCACGCCGCGTTCGTAATGTTTGCGGAACTTGAGGACTTCTTTTTCTGCTTCGGCGACGATGCGAGCTTTGCTTTCCGGCAATACCAAATCGTCGGTGGCAAACGAGAGTCCGCTGCGGGTACTTTCGCGAAAGCCCAATTGATTTAAATCGTCCAACAGCGAAATCGTGGCGCGACGTCCAAGTCCAGGTGTTTGATAACAGTCTGAAATCACCGCCGCCAAGTCACTGCTCTTCATCGTGTAGTTATAGAAGTCCATCCCTTTTGCCAAGATCGAATTGAATAGGATGCGACCATACGTGGTGTCGATGATTAGGCCTGGTCCAGTGCGATCCTCTTCATTGCGGCGCATGAACTGCTCGGGAGCCAATCGCACTTTGATCATTGCGTGCTTGTCGACGACGCCGTGCCCATAAGCGATCTCGGCTTCATCCACCGACGAGAAAATCATTCCTTCGCCTTTGCGTGCCGGCAACGGAAGCGTAATGTAGAAGCAACCCATCACCGTATCTTGGGAAGGGCTCATGATGGGCTTGCCGTTCGAAGGAGCGAAGATGTTGTTGGTCGACATCATCAGCGTGTGCGCTTCGACTTGGGCTTCGATCGACAGCGGTAAATGGACGGCCATTTGGTCACCGTCGAAGTCGGCATTGAATCCTTTGCACACCAAGGGATGCAAATGAATCGCGTTCCCTTCGACCAGAACCGGCTCAAAAGCCTGGATGCCCATGCGGTGCAACGTCGGCGCACGATTGAGCAACACGGGATGATTCTGGATCACGTTTTCCAAAATATCCCACACTTCCTCGTCCTTGCGTTCAAGCATCTTCTTGGCGCTCTTGATCGTGTCGGCGTGGCCGAGTTCCTTGAGGCGCCGAATGATGAACGGCTGGAACAACTCCAGTGCGATCTTCTTCGGCAGTCCGCACTGGTGCAGATAGAGTCGGGGTCCGACGACGATCACGCTGCGGGCCGAATAATCGACGCGCTTGCCGAGCAGATTCTCGCGGAACCGGCCCTGCTTGCCCTTGATCATGTCGGTCAGCGATTTGAGCGGCCGATTGCTGCTGCCCAGCACGGGGCGCTTGCAGCGATTGTTGTCGAACAGCGCGTCGACCGACTGCTGGAGCATCCGCTTCTCGTTGCGAATGATCACTTCCGGGGCG
>JANNUI010000452.1:0-3086 GCA_031395125.1 Chitinophagaceae bacterium
AGAACGGCAAAGAATTTCCGCAGACATGCATGACGAGCTGGGATCCGGTATGACGGCCATCCGCCTGATGAGTGCCATAGCCCGAAGCAAGATGAAAGAGAACACACCGGAAGAAATTGAAAAGATCTCCCGGTCTGCAGATGATGTGCTGAACAATATGAACGCCATTATCTGGAGTATGAACAACAGCAATGATACACTGGACAACCTGGTTGCCTATATCCGTTTATGGTCCCTGGAGTATTTTGAGAACACACCCATCCATTGCAAAGTGAGCACCCCGGATCATATCCCTGCCAGGGAATTGACGGGTGAGAAAAGAAGAAATATATTTTTGAGTGTGAAGGAAACGCTTAATAATGTGCTGAAACACTCCGGTGCCTCACAGGTAAATATAGAAATACAAGCGGATGACAAACTCCTGATCCGCATTTCAGATAATGGTAAGGGCATTGACATGGAAAATCTGCGGCAGTTTGGCAACGGGCTGAAAAATATTGCCCGCAGGATGGAAAGCATTGACGGAACTTTCTCTATTGTCCGGGAGGACTCTACAAAGGAGTCCATTCGGACGTTCGGAGAGAACCAAAACGGCACAGTAACCACCCTCACCCTCCCTGTCTGATCATTTTTTCTTCAGCAAGGCAGCCAGCAACAATAACCAACCGGCAATAAAAAGCAGGCCGCCAAGCGGGGTTACAGGTCCGGCTATTCTGGTGAGACTGCTTTCCCGGATCTTTAAGAAAGTAAGCAGGTAAAGAGAACCGGAGAATAAAATGATACCGGTGATAAAACATCGTGCAGCCCATTTCATCAGCCGGGCATCCAATCTTTCATATAGCATCCCTGTGAAAAGTAATGCCAGTGCATGCCATAGCTGGTATTGCACCGCTGTCTGGTATCCCCGGATAATTTTTTCATCAGCAGTGATCTTTTGCAACCCATGTGCCCCGAAAGCACCCAGCGCCACTGCCAACGCTGCAAAGAAGACCCCTGCGATCAATGTATTTCTATGCATGAAAAATTTTTTCGATCAGCTTGTCGAGTTGAACCGGCTCTTCATCCATGGTGATGGCCGCCTGTTCATAATAAATTCTCCGGCCGGCGAATTTGCGGGAAATAAAACCTTTCAGCTGGTCATCAGACAACTCTTTTATCAGCGGCCGCTTGTCCTTTTCTTTTACCAGCCTTTCATACAATACTGAAAGGGGCGTATTGATCCAAACCGTAGTGCCGGACTGGTTCATGTATTCAATGTTATTGAAGAAACAAGGCGAACCACCTCCGCAGGCCATCACAAAACTATCATGGCTTTCGCTAATGATATACAGCACTTCTTTTTCCAGTAACCTGAAATGCTCTTCACCGTCGGCAGAGAATATCTCCGGTATCGATTTACCAGCATTAGCACTGACCTGCTCATCCAGGTCAAAGAAGGGAATACTGAGTTTCTGGCTCAGCAGCCTGCCCCAGTGTGATTTGCCGGAGCCCATAAAGCCTATTAAGAAAATCTTCACGACACCCCCAGGTTTAGTTTTAAAGTTCAAATTTTCCTTTGCCCCTAAAGGGGAGGAATTGAAATTTCCCTTAAGGGAAGGTTCTATTATTTTCTTTCTGCCCGAAAATGCCGGATAGAGTTTCTAAAGTACAAGTGTGCGACGCAACAATAGCCGATCAGTGAACATAAGCCGGTAACACTATCTTTCAACCTACTGCTATAAGAACTTTCCGGGAACAAGATGAAACTGCGGTCTAAGTCTCCCCGCCAGCTGGCGGGGGACAGGGGGTTACTTAAACGCATTAAACCCCGTTACATCCATGCCTGTTATCAGCAAATGAATATCATGCGTGCCTTCGTAGGTGATCACACTTTCCATGTTCATCATATGGCGCATGACCGGGTATTCACCCGTGATGCCCATGCCCCCGAGCATTTGTCGGGCATCCCGGCAGATATTGCTGGCCACTTCACAGGCATTTCTTTTGGCCATGCTCACCTGTTGCGGCGTTACTTTGCCTTCATTCATCAGCACCCCGAGTCGCCAGTTGAGTAACTGAGCCTTGGTGATCTCTGTCAGCATCTCCGCCAGTTTCTTTTGCTGTAACTGAAAAGCGCCGATCGGTTTTCCGAACTGCTCCCTTTCCTTGGAGTAGCGAAGCGCTGAATCATAACAATCCATCGCGGCGCCAATGGCGCCCCAGGCGATACCGTATCTTGCTTTGGTAAGGCAACCCAGCGGGCCTTTCAGCCCCGTTACATTCGGGAAAATATTTGCCTTCGGCACTTTCACATTATCAAATACCAGTTCGCCGGTGGCAGATGCCCGCAGGCTCCATTTACCATGTGTGGTGGGGGTTGAAAAACCTTCCATCCCTCTTTCCACGATCAATCCATGTATCTCACCTGCTTCATCCTTGGCCCACACAACAGCCACCTGTGAAAACGGCGCATTGCTGATCCACATCTTGGCGCCATTTAATAGTACATGATCACCGGCATCTTTAAAATTGCTGAGCATAGCTGAAGGATCGCTGCCGTGATCGGGTTCTGTCAACCCAAAACAACCCAGCCATTCACCGCTGGCTAATTTGGGTAAAAATCTTTTACGCTGCTCTTCACTGCCATACTGGTAAATAGGGAACATCACCAACGATCCCTGCACAGAAGCCGTGGAACGAACACCACTGTCACCTCTTTCCAGTTCCTGCATCATCAGGCCATAGGAAATATAATCCAATCCGCCGCCACCGTATTCAACAGGAACAGTGGGGCCAAAACAACCCAGGTCGCCCAATTGCCTGATGATCTGCTGCGGGAATTCTGCCTTTTGAGCATAGTCTTCAATAATGGGAGAGATCTCTTTCTTTACATACTTACGGACTGATTCCCGGATGAGCTTATGCTCTTCCGTGAGCAGTTCGTCCACATTAAAATAATCAGGGCTGGTAAAAAGGTCTGTACGGGCCGCCATCTTTCTTACAGTTTATTTTTAGGGGGTGTAAAAGGGGGTCCGCCTGCGCTACATGTCTTCGTTAAAACTACGGCGGACAAGCGCAAAGGTAGGTGAAAGTTGAGAAGCTTTACC
>JANNUI010000503.1:0-3451 GCA_031395125.1 Chitinophagaceae bacterium
GTCAAACATTTTGGCCCCCAATAAACCAAAAACAAGGGCGATAATGGTTATCTCTCCCACCCTGTCATGCGGCCATATCCGGACCGTCCTTTTTTCCGGTTTTGCCAATTTTCTTTTATTCCTGTCCCACCATTTCAGCCCGGCAAACAGCAACCCGAGACCGATACCGGCAGGCCAGCTACCTAATGTTGAAAAAATAAAAGCCTGCGGATCTTCAGTTGCAGAACTTTTCATGATAAACAAGGCAAGTATCTTATAACCAAGCAAAAAACCAAGCAGGAAATTAAGCGCCAGTTCGGCAACACTTGCAGGCTGGCCTACCATTACCTGTATTTCAGTGGGCTGGAGGAGCCCCTGCTTGCTTTTCCGCCGCAGCTCATTAGCCAGTAAAATGGCGGCTACTATAAAGGCTATAGCGACAAAAAAACCGAATGAATTTACAAACCGGAGGAAGTTCAGCTCTATTCCAAAAAGATCCTTGAAAGCGTAATACAGGTTGGGATACATGAAAAACTGGTTGGTTGGCAGCGAATATACTAAGAAAGCTGTTAGTTGATAGCACTTAGCTATGAGCCTTTAGCTATTTGCTTTGATTGAACTTGATTTCAGGATTTCCCCTTAAGGTGAAAAGCAGGGAGTTTTCTTTACAAACAGAGATTTCGATTAGCACGCAAGGCTAATGGCCAACGGCTATCAGCTATTGGCTTCTCAATTACAATACTGCTCAAAAGACCCGATAAGGTTCTGGGCAATCATTTGTGCCGTGCGGCCTTCGATCTGGTGCCTTTCGATAAAATGTACCAACTGTCCGTTCTTAAATAAAGCGATAGAAGGCGAGGAAGGTGGGAAAGGCATCAGGTGCTGACGCAAAGTTCTTACAGCCTCAATATCAAAACCGGCAAAGCTGGTAGCGAGAAAATCGGGCTTTTTCCCGGCATTGGTTACAGCCAGCAGCACACCCGGGCGGGCAGTGCCGGCAGAGCAGCCACAAACGGAGTTGATCATTACAAGGGTAGTACCCTCTTTTGACAATTGCGCTTCCACTTCGGTGGAGGTAAGCAGTTCAGCGAAACCGTTTTCGGTCAGCTCCTCTTTCATAGGGATCACTATTTCTTCAGGATACATAGTCTCTTTTTAATTGAAACGCAAATTTAGTTAAAAATGTCCGGGTGATGAATCCTGAAAGCAGTCTATTGAAATTCTGTCAGCAAAAATTCCTCTTTTCGGAAATAATGTCTTTAAACAATTGGCTGAACCGACAAAATGATACGCCAAATGCCACTGGAACACAATTTGACTATTGGTAACGGATTGCAAAATCATAAAAACAATAAAACTAAATAGCCATGACAAACGTAAAATTCAGCAGCAGGCCTTTTGAAGGCACCCTGAACAACCTTGTTGACAACCTTTTTTCTGAATTGCCCGTTTTATTCAGAAATGATCTTAGCGATGCGGCAACGAAGGGATTTGTCCCTGTCAACGTCAAAGAAACCGATAAGGCATATGAGATGGAAGTAGTGGCGCCGGGTTTTGAAAAAACAGATTTTAAAGTGAACCTGGATAAAGACCTGCTGACGATTTCCGCTGAGAAGAAGACTGAACCCGATAGCAATCGGGTAAAAGAAGACAGCTTCGGCTCTGCAGCGCAAGAAAAGCAGATCCGCCGGGAGTACAGCTACCGCTCTTTTAAGAGAACTTTCACACTGGATGAAAAGATTGACGCAACGAATATTGCCGCATCCTGCATCAATGGTGTACTGGTATTAAACCTTCCGAAGAAAGTGGAAGTCAAAACACCGGCAACAGAGATCACCATCAAATAAGTTCTTACAGACTACTTCGCCCGAACGGGCTCGTAGCAAAAATTTTCTCATAAGCAGTTGGTTTTGGTTTAAACCCTCCGTTTCCACGGAGGGTTTTCTTTGCCTCCACAAGCCCTCGTGAAGCGGCCTGCCGGTAATAAGTAATAAGAAACTAATAATAAGGAATAATAAAGGCCCGTATCAAACGGGCCACTGCTAAGGATTTACTTCCTTATTTCTTATTCCTCATTACTTATTTCTTATTTTCACTGAACACATCCCTGCCTCCGCCGCGTATCAATGATGTATTGTATTTTCCATACCCCGTTGAAGCGTACCAATTGGAAAGAATTGACCCCACAATGGCTGAATTGCCCGTTGTAATAAAATTGGTAAGGCGTCCAGGCGATCGCCAGTGGCCCGTCCACTTTTACGGTTTCAAAACTGATCCTTTCGTCCAGTGAATCCGGTTTAGCCTTGCTGATCTGGTCAATGAAACCCTGCGGGTTTTCATTTCTCACCACCGTCTTCCCTTCCTTATTTCTTGTGATGGACTGAAAAACGATGCTGTCGGAGAAAGTACTTTTCAGCAAGACCCCGTCTGCTTTCTTCATGGCAGTGAACATGGTGTTGATAACTGTTTTTACTGAGTCCTCTGCTGATTCCCGGACATCCGGAACAAGTTGTGCCTGTGCTGTGATGGCAGCGAAGAAGATTGTTAAGGGTATGAGAAAGTATTTCATACTTGAAGATTTTAAGATTTTGTGGCAAATGAATTGAAACATAAATGCGTTGGATTTATTTACCTGCAGCTTCGTCCCTTTTACAACGGCACTAGCAGCATACAATAAAAATAAAACCCATAGCCATGCAGACAGCAAGAATAGTACAAGCGGTTGTTTTAATGTTAATAGTGGCACTGGCCGCCAGTTGCGCCGCCAGTAAACAATATACCAGTAAATTGTTTGCCCCCCGCACAGTGTCGGAAAAAGACAGCCAGGCGGTCGTCCTGAAGTTCCTGGATATGGACGAATCAGCCATCAACCCCCAGGACTGGGTTACCTCAGATATTATTATGGGCAGGGATACGGCGAACAAAACGCTGGCACTCGACAATTTTGCAAAAACATTTCCTGCAGCCAAAACAAAAACCGATACCGTGGCTGCGGCCAAAGAGACAAAGCCATCGCTTGCTGAGGTGAAACCAACGGCAGCAGAGGAACCGATTGTCAAAGCAACCAATACCGGTGCAGTGAGGTCTAAAAAAAGCCGTGAAGAGTAATGCCGGGTATTTTTTATCATACAACTCAGCTAAAACACATATTGCACAGTTATCCGCATCTCTTAATCCTAAAATCATACTCATGAAACGGACATTTATTCTGCCTGTTGCCGCAGTCATTGCTGCTGCATTCGTTTTCACCAGTTGCCAGCCCAGCCGGGTATGGGCCAACAAAAAGAAGAAAGAAGACAAGGAATACCGGGAACCGGAAACATACCGGCAGCCGGCTCCAGCGTCCCCGTCACGCTATTACAGTTCCGCTGCACTCATTATTACCCCTTCGCCGGGTTTTGTAATGAAGCAGCATCCCAGCGGTCGGTTTTATCACCGCAGTTCACGGGGATACCTGTACTGGAAGGG
This sequence comes from Chitinophagaceae bacterium, assembly GCA_031395125.1. Lineage (GTDB taxonomy): Bacteria > Bacteroidota > Bacteroidia > Chitinophagales > Chitinophagaceae > JJ008. The sequence goes on from JANNUI010000503.1 coordinate 3,448, forward strand.
CCAG
>JANNUI010000577.1:0-6684 GCA_031395125.1 Chitinophagaceae bacterium
GCCCTTTATATGTAATACCGAGACCAGGTTCACCGGAATAAAGAATTTTTCCAAAATCATACCCAATCCCGGTTGCCACATCTTCCTCAAGCAAAAGCGGTCCGTCCATATCCACCTGATCAATAAAGGGCAGCAGGTGGGCAATGGCGGCAGAACCAATAGTGGATTCATTCATACAGCCGATCATTACTTTCATCCCCAGTTGTTTTGCTTTTTCGATCATCCTTTTAGCCGGGGTAATCCCGCTGCATTTGGTGAGTTTGATATTGATACCATGAAAATGATGCTGGCATTTCTCCACATCCTGTTCCAGAACACAGGATTCATCCGCATACAGCGGCAGTGAAGATTCTTTGAATAAGGTTTTCATCCCCTCCCAATCAGCTTTGGCAAGGGGTTGTTCAACCAACTCTACTCCCAGTTCTTTCAATTGCGGAATTAACTTCAGTGCAGTTTCAACATTCCATGCAGCATTCGCATCCACCCTCAGTGTGGCATCGGTGTTGTCCCGCAAAGCCTTCACGATAGCGTTGTCATCAGCCGTGCCCACTTTGATCTTGTAAATGGGCCAGGGTCTTTCTTTCATTTTAGCCACCATCTTATCAATGCTGTCGATGCCGATGGTGTAATCGCAAACCGGGTTTTTTGAAATATCGCCGCCCCAGAGCTGGTACAGCTGCTTTCCTTTCATTTTGCCATAAATATCCCAGGCGGCCATATCCAGTGCGCAAACCAAAAAGTTATTCTGGGGGAATAGATGGTGCAGGTAATGCCAGTACCGGTCGGGTTCTGTAAAAGCGAATTTTTCAACAAATTGCTTTTTTGCTTCCAGGTCAGCGATCATCTTATCAACCGGGATATTGTAATAGGCAATAGCCGGGGCTTCGCCATAACCTTTAATACCGAAATGCTCCAACTCTACTACCAGGGTGGGCTGATGGGTCTTGGTTCCTTTGGAGATAGTAAAGGGGTGACGGAACTTGAGATTGAATGGATAGCATTTTACCTGCATACCTGCAAAGAAATAAGAAATAAGTAATTAGAAATAAGAAATGAGTAAATAATCCTTATTCTAGCTTCCCCTGCCGCTATGCAGCACATAACCACTCAATTCCTCATTGAATTCTTTTTCCTTGATAAGATCTTCGAGGAAGAGATGCATCCGGTACCGCCAGTAATGCTTGTCGTGGGCCGGGTTGTTGATCCTTTCTTCCTGCGGGTTCTCCCGGCGCAGCGTATCACTCATGCCGAGTATATCCTGCAACTGGAAGATGCTCCACATGGCCGGTGAGTACAGGTGCTGCAGTACGATGGCCCGGTTGATCCAGGATTCACAATAAAGAGGCGCATCACCCCATTGCCCCATCACATTATTGTAAAAATGAGCTGTTCTCTCCGGGTTCTCCTCCCACCAGCCACGGATGGTGCTCATGTCATGGGTGGATGGAGTGATAACAGACATATAGGGTGCATCATTGGGATGGAAGAATTCTTTCTTCGGGTCTTTGGGCATCCGTTGTATTTCCAGGCTGAGTATGCCAAGCTGTTGCATCACATCTGGCACACAGTGCGGCACCATTCCCAGGTCTTCTCCGCAAACCAGCATATTGGTGGCGGCTTTCAGCTGCGGCAGTTTGTGCATTGCTTCTTTGAACCAGAAATCATCCTGCCTGCGGTAGAAATAATTTACATAAAGGTTCTTCAGCTTCTCCTGCACATGCGGTATCAGATGGCGGAAGGAAGTTGTTTTCTCCATCGAGATACGGAAGTGATAGCCGATAGCTATCGGGTCCTGGCCCTGGGTCCCGCTTTCCTCAAAGAGGATGACATTGGAAACCAGGTCAAATAATCCCAGTTTCAGTTTCTCATTTTCTGCTTCGGCGGAGAAGTCTTGGGTTTGCACCAGTTCTGCAAAGTAAGTCTGCACCAATTTCTGGTTGTCAAATTCCGGAAGCAGGTCATACCCGCCAAACTCATTGGGGGCGACGAATCTTTCTTTTACATACCCGGCGTCTTCTCCGAAGATCTCATCCAGGACCTCATCGGTGATATACGGCCGGCAATAGCGCTGGTAATCGAACCAGATCCCGTTTTCGCCAAACTCATTGATGTGTACGGGCAGGCAGGGAACAAAGCGGCCCATGATGCCCTGTACAGCATTGGCGGGAATGCTCCAGATACGGAAGAACCCGAGAATATGATCAATCCGGAAGGCATCAAAGTAGCTGCTCATCTGCTCAAACCGTTTTTTCCACCAGGAAAAATCGTTCTCCTGCATCTTCTTCCAGTTGTATGTGGGAAAGCCCCAGTTCTGTCCCACGGCCGTAAAATCATCCGGCGGCGCACCAGCCTGCCAGCACATATTATACATTCCGGGTTCTACCCAGGCATCACAACTGTTACGGGAGATGCCGATCGGGATATCGCCTTTCAACACCACTCCTTTTTTGCGGGCATAGTCAGCTGCATCTTTCAATTGCAGGTGCAGGTGGTATTGGTTGAAAAAATAAAACCCGATGTTTTTAAATTCCGACGATTTGGGTGAACAGAGTTTGGCAATTTCTTCTTTGTTGTATAGGGTATTTGTTTTCCAGTTACTGAATTCTGCAGTACTGTATTTATCCTGAAAAAAGCAGAAAGCGGCAAATGGTTCCAGCCAGTGCCGGTTCTCTTTAAAAAACTTTTTAAACCCATCTGAAACCAGGCACTCCTCTCCCATTACATCATAGAGTTCTTTCAGTACAGCAAATTTGTATTTCATCACTTCCTCGTAATCAACCTCGGCCAGTTCATTCAGTTCTGCCTGTTTTTTCTTTAATGATTTTAACTGGTCTGCATATTCTTTCCCGGCTACTTTGGAAAGGTTGATATACAGTGGGTGTAAGGCAAATGCAGAAATGGCCGAATAGGGATAGGAGTCCATCCAGGTATGACTGGCCATTGTATTATTGATGGGCAGCAATTGTATCAGTTTCAGCCCGGTGGCCCTGGCCCAGTCAACCAGCAACTTGATATCTGTGAATTCTCCTACACCAAAACTGTTCTTGCTCCGCAAACTGAATACAGGTATAGCCACGCCTGCCCCTTTCCAGGTATTGTTGGGAAGATGAACAAAGCCATCATGTATCACCGTCAGCTTTCTTTTTGTTGCATCGCTGTACAACAGCCGGTTGTTACCATCTTCGTAGCGTTCAAACTTTTTCTCTTTTACATTGTAAACACCATATTTGTAGGCCAGGGGGAAACTGGCATCCGACAGATCAAGTGATGCCAACCACCAGCCATCGCCCTGCCCGTTCCCCTCTCTCTGCAAGAGAACAGGTTTATCGGTAGCCCATTCTCCAAGCCTGCTGCCGATGCCGGGAATACAAACCACTTCGTTTTTTTTCAGCAGCGGGGCTTTTACTTTAAAAAGGTGAGTAGGCTGTTTATCGGATGAAGATCCCGCTTTGGACCCCTGCTGCTTTAGCAGCACATTATGAAAAGGCGCAGTGAAGAATGCATTTTCAAATTCACCTGTATGGTTCCAGGTATCTACGAATTGCAGTTCCTGGATCTCTTTATCAAAACGGTCAAACTGACGGTCATTACCCCATTCCTGAACAAATGTTCCGTCCTCATTTTTCAGGAAATATTTGTAGCAGATGGCGGGGGGCAGGTTTTTTCTCTTTATCTCCGTACTGACCGACCAGAATTCGTCATTCAGGTAGTCCATCTCCAGTCCCTTTTCCGGGTCACCGTTTCCCAGTTCCTCAATATTCCCGGAAATACATAAACTTTGTCCGTACCGGGTGTGATAACGTAAATAAAACTGAAGCCTCATCGCAATCGTTATTCTGTGGTTTAAATGGTTATTTGTGTTTCAGGAACACATTTGGTTACGAATATAAACAAAACAGGCAACCAACCTATTCCGGGTACGATAAATTTCAAAAAAAAACCGCGCAAACGTATGATAATTAGATATAAAGGCTGGAAAAACATCTTCCTGTTAAGCTTGGGCATTTTTGCCGGTACTGCCTTTTGTATGAAATGGATGGAGAAGGACTTTATACAAAATGGCTCCCTGTTTACCATTATCGGGCTTGAGATCTTCTATCCTGAAGAGCAGGTAGCCGCCATACTTTCCGGGCTGGACGGGCCGGTGAAAACAATCCTCCGCTACCACCTGAGTTTTGATTTTGCATTTATGCTTGGCGTTTATCCTGGTATTGCAGCTTTGTGTATGATGGCGAGGGAAAAAGTAAGCAGCAGGATCTTACTACAGGGGTTACGCTGGCTGGCAATGTTGCAACTACTTGCATTCGGTTGTGATGTATATGAAAACTGCTGCTTGCTGAAATGGATCAATGCACCGGATACGATAACCGGTTTTGGTTTTTACCAGCTGCTGGTGATGGTAAAATGGGTATTGGCTTTGAGCGCTGCATTGCTTGCCATTTCCCTGTCGTTCAGGAAAAGAAGAACAGATTCACAACAGGTGTAAAACTCTTTTTTTGTTTCAGCCATGCCGCCTTATTTTTGCCCTGCTTTCGTAGTCCCCTGCAGCCATCGGGAGCTGAAAAATCAAAATCTTTTCTACATGGAGCAAGCAAAGAAGTATAAAGGAATCTGGTGGCTGGTTTTCCTGGCCTCTACCGCAGCACTGATATTCGCTATTTGCACACACTGGGAGTGGCTGACCCTGATCCTCCCCTTTCAAACCACTGCTTTTGTAAAGGCGCTGGATATCGTGTAAGAAATTAACACCTGTTGATATGTTATTGAACAGCCCTGCCATCTGCGGGGCTTAATTTTACATGCCGGGCACCTTAATTGTGACTGTGCAATTAAAACAACTTATATGAGAAAATTCCTGCTTGTTTCACTCAGTCTTGCTTTATTGGTAACATCGGCTGGTACTGTACCGGTTTCTTCCGCTGCTCCTTTATCCCGACCGTTGACAGAAGAAGAACGTACGCTGGCAAATGCCGCTTTTGAGACGTTGAAGAGTATGCCCAAAAAGGAACGCAAGGAAAAACTGAAAGAAGCAAAGAAAGAGATAAAAAAATTCAAGGCAGCCCGGAAAGCAGGGAAAGAAGCTGATACAAACACACTCCTGCTTGTGATCCTGGCATTATTACTGCCCCCGCTGGCCGTTTACCTGCACCAGCAGGAAACAAATACCAAATTCTGGGTTACACTTTTGCTTTTCCTGCTTGGTATTGCAGGAGCCTTTTTCTTCAGTTGGCTCCTTATTTTTGCTTCAGTGGTATTTGCATTGATAGTTATTCTCGGCGGAGCATAAGGCTAACCAGCCCGGAGATAATTTCTGCGAAAACATTTTGTTTCCGTTTATCTTTAACAGCATGAAACTCCTCATTGGTTTTTTCTCGTTACTGGTCATGGGATGTGGCCAGGGCAGTTCCGGTAAAAAAGATACCCCTGGCGATGATTCTTTAGCAAGAAGCGCAGATACAGTCATTCATTTAAATAACGGGCAAAAAAATGCCCCGGACAGCCTGCCCCGCACAGCACCCACTACTGCTGAAAGGGAAATAAATGACTTATTAAAAGAGAAATTCGGCGGATCACTGGTGGTCGTAAACGACAAATCGGCCAACTGGCCCAAAGATGTTTTTGATTATTTCATCGTCCCCCAAAGAAAAGACCATCCTGACTATCCTTATATCGCCAACGGGGATTTTAACGGTGACGGGCAACAGGATGTTGCAGCGCTGATAAAGAAAACAGATAAAAATGAATACCAGGTCGCAATAATCTCAGGCTCGCCATTGGATAAAAACCGGATCAGTTTCTGGAAGGAAGATATTGATCTTTGTGCTGTGGCAACTTATCCGAAAGGAGAACTGGAAGGGATGGAGGCAGGAAAAGTAACAATGAAAGGAGATGGCATCAATGTACATTATTACGAAACAGCTTCTTTTGTAGTTTACTGGGATGGAAAAGCATTTAAAAGAGTTTACACCAGCGACTGATTTACCTGCTGATAATACTTGTTTTCGTAATCCTTATACAGCTGATCACTCATTTCCCGCAAACCGGCAGGTTAATATAGTATTTTGCACCCTCACCAAAACCTGTAACCAACATGAAAAATGTCTTTCTCATTCTTCTGTCCGCCTTTCTTCTTACATCCTGTGGTAAAACTAAAAGCGGCAAGCAAATAGGAGAAGAGGTCTGCGAATGCTCTAAAAAAGCCAACGCCATGGATCCGGCCGATCCTAAGAGAGCAGAAGCACAGGCCGACTGCAACATAAAACAAGTGGAAGCATGGAACAAAGTAAAAGACGATGATAAGAAAGCTGATGAGTTCAATGCAGTACTCGGCAAATGTGCCGAAGAACAGATAAAGAAAAGTTTTGGCCAGTAATGATTGACCGAAAATGAAAAGTCTCCGGTCACTGACCGGAGACTTTTATAATATTAATATTTGTAAATTTATTTCACTGAATCAACCAGGCTCTTGAATGTTTCCGGGTTGTTCATTGCCAGGTCGGCCAGTACCTTGCGGTCCAGTTCGATCCCTTTTTTCTGTAACTTATTGATGAACTCAGAATAAGTGAGCCCTTCTGCACGGACAGCCGCATTGATACGGGCAATCCACAAAGTACGGTACTCCCTTTTCTTGAGTTTGCGGCCCACATACATGTAGGTCCTTCCTTTTTCCACTACGTTTTTGGC
>JANNUI010000602.1:0-1879 GCA_031395125.1 Chitinophagaceae bacterium
CTCAAACGAAACTCTTGCAACACGCCGCAAGTCGTTCCCTCACGTACGTTTCGGGTTTGAATTGCCGGAAATGCGCAACTTCAAGACCTACGCGCGCGGATGATGTAGGCGGTGGACTTTTTTGAGGCGGGATTGGTCGACGTGCGTGTAGATTTGCGTCGTGGCGATGCTGGCGTGACCTAACATCTCTTGGACTTGTCGCAAATCGGCTCCGCCCGCGAGCAGATGCGTGGCGAAGCTGTGCCGCATCGTGTGTGGACTGATGTCGGTCGAGACGCCGCCGAGCAACGCGTACTTTTTGACCAGTTCCCAAATCGCTTCGCGCCGCAATCGTCGGCCCGACCGCGATACGAAAAGCCAATCCGCGTTACGACTAGCGGAAGCGACCAACCGTGGACGAAGCTTTTCCATATACTCTCGCAGCGCTGCGATTGCGGCGTTACCCAGATGGACCATCCGCTGCTTGTTACCTTTTCCCATGCAGCGGCAAATCCGTTCGGCCAAATGCACGTCGCTTAATTTAAGGTTGGAAATCTCCGAAACGCGGCAGCCGGTCGCGTACAACATCTCCAACAGCGCCCGATCTCGCAGATAAAAAACGTCATTGCGCCGCGGCGCTGCGAGGAATGCATCGATTTGCTTGAGCGAAAGGACTTCGGGCAATCGCTGCCAGAGCCGCTGGCTTCCCAGTAGCTCGGCAAAATTTTCCTTAAGAACGCCTTCGAGTTGTAGGAAACGAAAGAACATCTTGAGCGCGACCAAGTGCCGAGCGATCGACGCCGGAGCTAGCGATTGATCGGCTAAGAAACTGACATAGTCGGTCAAACGGCTGATGGTTAACGCGACAATCGACCGCTCCGCTTGCCATTGGTGAAAGCGTCGCAAGTCGCGTGTGTAGGCGGCGACCGTATTCTCCGACAATCGGCATTCTCGCCGCAAGTACTCGACGAACCGCGTGATCCACTGCGCGTTCGAACCGGCGTCTTCGGTCGACTTCCGCTTGACCGCCAAGATTTTTCGTTTGGGTTGAACCATCGCCCGTCCCGCATTGGCCAAAATCGCCACGCAAATCGAAATACTGTTTATCAGTATCGTTGTTGCGACGAATCCGCGTTGCGAGAACTTGTAGCCGCACGCTTGTACCGCCGCTGCGAAACGCACAATCGGAAAAGGTTAACGATTTTGTGGGAAGGATGAAAAACGACGAACCGCAGATTTCACGGATAAAGCGGATAAGAAAAATAGTGAGAGGTTCTAATTCGACTCCGATCCCCATCCGTGTTATCCGAGAAATCCGCGGTCGAGTCCCCGGTTTCAAACGGCGGCTTTCTGCGCAATCGCAATCCGATCTTTGCTAGACAAGTCTTTCTTGATTGCGGTTTGGTGCCAGCCAGTTTGCGATTTCAAGATCGCACGGACTTGGTCGGCGATGAGCGGGCTGAGTTCAAATAATAGAAAACCGCCTGGACGTAGCACGCGAAGTGCTTCTTGCGCGAGCCGTTCGATAATTTCAGTGCCGACTGGACCGGTTGAAAAAAGTGCGACCTCGGGTTCGAATTTTCCGACAGAAACGGGGAGCGAATCTCGCTCGGATAACCCGATGTACGGCGGATTGCTGACAATGAAATCGAAGGGTCCGCGCGAGGCGATTGGCGTGAGCAAATCACCTTCGAAAAATTCGATTTGCGCCGCGACGCCCAGCGATTTGGCGTTCGCCACGGCGACTGCGATCGCTTTTGGGCTGATATCGACCGCGAGAATGTTGGCTTGCGGCAAGTGTTTTGCCAGCGAGATCGCTACGATTCCGCTTCCCGTGCCGATATCCGCGATCAGCAGTTTTCCGTCGGTGTTGTACTTGCGTGCTCGATCCAATGTTTCC
>JANNUI010000614.1:0-3347 GCA_031395125.1 Chitinophagaceae bacterium
ATCAAAAAACACTCTCTGAAACAGAAGTTGATATCCTGAAAAGATTTTCAAAAGTATTTGACCAGGCTTATATCCGCTTCCTTGATCTGCAAAAAGCAGAAGCACAGGCAAGAGAATCACAAATTCAATTAGCACTTGAAAGAGTTCGTGCAAGAACAATGGCTATGCAGCGAAGTGATGAGTTGCAGGATGCTGCCAGTCTTATGGTACAACAGATACAGACACTGGGTGTACCACAATTTGGGTCCGGTTTTAATATCTGGGACGACGACAGAAAAGCAGCAACCGCCTGGATGTGTAACGTTACAACAGATAATCTTCCACCACCGTTCAAAACATCAAGTGCTGAAGATATATTTCTTGATATTCATGATGCGGCCCAAAGAGGCGAATCTTTGTTTGTGAGAGAACAGGCTGGTAAAGAATTGGAAACTCATTACAAGTACATGAATTCAATTCCGGTTTTTAGAGAATATGTAGAAAGCGTATCTTCTGTAGGTCTTTCTATACCCGACTTTCAAATTATGCATTGCGCTTTTTTTTCACAGGGTTATCTCATGTTCATTACTTATGAGCATGTACCCGAAGCTCATGATATTTTCAAACGCTTCGCAAAAGTATTTGAACAAACTTATACCCGTTTTCTTGATCTTCAAAAAGCTGAAGAGCAGGCAAGAGAATCACAGATTCAACTGGCACTGGAAAGAGTTCGTGCAAGAACCATGGCCATGCAGAATAGTAATGAACTACCTGACGCAGCCCACTTATTATTTCAGCAAACGCAATCATTGGGCATGCCTGCATGGACTGCCGGTTATTGCATCTGGGATGAAGGTAAAAAAACTGTAACTGCCTGGATGGGTTTAGGAGATGATATATTACATCCTTCTTATAAAATGTCATTAACTGAAGAGGCCACCTTTATTAATATGAAGGAAGCCTATGATAGGGGAGAGACATTTTTTGTAGATGAAATTGGCGGCGAACAATTGGTAAAACATTACCAATATATGCTTACAGTTCCCATAATAGGAGAAATGTTGAGGAAGGTAAATGAAGCCGGTCATCCGCTGCCAACATTCCAGATTAATCATTTGGCGTTTTTCTCACAAGGTTTTTTAATTTTCATTACCTACGAGCCCGTTCCTGAAGCACATGATATTTTCAAACGTTTCGCAAAAGTTTTTGAACAGACCTATACCCGTTTCCTTGATCTGCAAAAAGCGGAAGCACAGGCAAGGCAGGCCAGGATTGAAGCAGCAATGGAAAAGGTGAGGTCAAGAGCAATGGCTATGCAAAAACCCGGTGAACTGGTTGAAGTAGCGGAGCTATTGCGGAAAGAAATGGGTTTGCTTGGCGTAGAAGAATTAGAGACAAGTTCCATTTATATTCATCATGAAGACAGCCAAAAAACAGAATGCTGGTATGCGATAAAAGATGTGCAGCATGCTGAAAAAGAACTCGTGTCTGACCACATGATCATTGACCTGGATGAAACTACTGTGGGCAGACAGATGCTGGCGTTTTACCGGTCCGTTCAAAAACATATTTCTATCCCGATGCAGGGTGATGCCAGAAAGGAATGGATAAACTATTGCGCTGATCATTCAAAAGTATTAGTTGGTTTTTATGGCGATAAAATACCAGACCGCACTTATCATTTATATAAATTTTCAAGTGGTTATATGGGTGCTGCATCACCCGGTGACATATCAGCGGAAAGCCGGGACTTATTACAGCGGGCTACTTCTGTTTTCTCGTTGGCATATACACGTTTCAGTGATTTGCAGCAAGCCGAAACACAGGCAAGAGAAGCAAAGATTGAAGCGGCGTTGGAAAAAGTACGTTCAAGAACGATGGCTATGCAGCAAAGCCATGAGTTGGGTGATGTAGCCACTGTCTTATTCAAAGAATTGAATCAACTGGTAGATAATCTCTGGACCTGTGGCTTTGTATTATGTGAAAAAGACCGGGGAGAAGATGAGTGGTGGCTAAGCACCGGTGATGGATTTATCCCTGCATTTTATTTGCCCAATACAGGGGATGCCACTCATGCAAACATATATGATGCATGGAAAAAAGGGGAAACCTATCATACAGAACAATTAGAAGGCGAAGCCTTACAGGAACATTATGATTGGCTGATGAGTATTCCTGTTTCGAAGAATATTTTTGACGAAATGAAAGCTGCCGGTAATTCTTTACCCGGCTGGCAAAAATTACACTGTGCTTATTTTTCGTATGGTTATCTGGTAATGATCACACAGGTACCCTGTCCCGAAGAACAAATATTTAAACGGTTTGCCCAGGTATTCGACCAAACCTATACCCGTTTCCTCGATCTGCAAAAAGCAGAAGCACAGGCAAGGGAAGCAAAGATTGAAGCGGCACTGGAAAGAGTCCGGTCAAAAGCAATGGCCATGCATAAAAGCGAAGACCTTGCAGCGGCAGTCACTACAGTTTTTGAAGAGTTCGATAAGCTGAATGCTGCGCCATTGCGATGTGGAATCGGCATCATTGACAAAGCAAAACACAGCGTCAACGTATGGACAACTGTTCGTGAAGAGAAAGGTATGGTGGCGCAGGTAAGCGGCGATGAGTCAATGGATACACATCCTTTACTGCAGGGTGCATTTGATGCGTGGACGAAGCATACTGATTTTTCGTATCTGTTAGAAGGCGATGATCTTGCCCGGTATTACAATACTCAACGCAGCGACAATTTCAAATTACCGGACTCACAACTTGTATTATCGCCTACCCGGGTTCAGCGGCAGTATTACCACCTCGCTACATTCCAGGCCGGTGGCCTGTTCGCTTTTTCGGATGCAGATTTTTCGGATGAAGTCAAACAGGTGATGAAACGTTTTGCCAACGTATTTGATCTTACGTATAAACGTTTTCTTGATTTACAAAAAGCGGAAGAACAGGCAAGAGAAGCAAAGATTGAGGCGGCATTGGAAAGAGTTCGTGGTAAAGCTATGGCCATGTATAAAACAGAAGACCTCGATCCGGCCGTAGCAGTTGTGTTTGACGAGCTGGAAAAACTGGATATTGGTGTCTTGCGTTGCGGCATCAGTGTATTGGATAAAGAAAAAAGGACCGGTGATGTTTGGCTGACCTCAACGACCGGGCAGGGTTCATCCGTGCAGGTATCAGGTGATGAACCATTCGACATTCATCCTCTGTTGCGTGGCGCATTTGATGCCTGGTTACGGCAGGAGGATTTTTATTATATCCTGGAAGGTGATGACCTGACCAATTATTACAAGGCTGTCAGGTCTGTCCGTTTTCAATTGTCGGAATCACAATTTATTTCTTCCGAAAGCGGCTCCAGGCAACAATAT
>JANNUI010000600.1:0-6917 GCA_031395125.1 Chitinophagaceae bacterium
CACCGTGCCGATGGTGCGGAATGTGGGCGGGTTAAGGGATACGGTAACGGACATGGGCGACTGGCAGGGCTTTGGCATCCGTTTCGACCAGGCATCGGTGGGGGATATTACCTACTCGGTAGGCCGGGCTATTGACCTTTATCATAATAAACCTGACCTTTATAGCTGGATGCGGGAACATATGATGACGATCGATCACTCATGGGACAGTTCGGCGCAGCAGTATATTGATCTGTATAAAGAACTGAGAACTGATAAATAATAACTGATAGTTGAAGATAAAAACTAAAAGAGAATAGATAATAGTTCTTTATAGACCGGAAAAACACTCCTGTTTGTTGTTTTTTACTCATGGCAGGGATAGATGAATGCGATACCATTGACGCTCATCAAAACAAATTTTATGAGTAGGGATAGCATTCTCAGGAAAAAGAGCTTTGATTTCGCCGTAAGAATTATAAAGCTGTCCGGGTATTTAAAGAAAACGCATTCCGAATACGAACTGTCACGGCAGATCGTCAGGAGTGGTACTTCCGTGGGAGCGTTGGTTCGGGAAGCGGAACATGCAGAAAGCAGGAAAGATTTTATTCATAAACTCACCATTGGATTAAAAGAGGCGAATGAGTGCGTATATTGGCTGGAGCTATTGTATGCAACCGGGTTTATAACGAAGCGGATGTTTGATTCTTTGATGAAAGACGGTATGGAAATACTGAAAATATTAATTTCAAGTGTAAAAACTTTAAAAGCAACCGATAGATAGGGCTACTAACAACTATCAGTCGTCAGTTATCATCTATCATCTTTTCATTATGGCGAAACAGGTAATCAACAACCCCAAAGAGATACTCTCCGTCATATTGGGTGGCGGCGCAGGCTCAAGATTGTACCCGCTTACTGCCGCCCGTTCCAAACCTGCGGTTCCCATTGCCGGCAAATACCGCCTGGTGGATATTCCTATTTCCAACTGTCTCAATAACGGTATCGGGAGAATGTTTGTGCTGACACAGTTCAACTCTGCTTCACTGAACAGGCATATCAAGAATACTTATCATTTCAGTCCTTTCAGCAAAGCTTTTGTGGATATACTGGCGGCGGAGCAAACACCCGACAACCCCACCTGGTACCAGGGTACCGCAGATGCGGTACGACAGGGTCTGCGGCATGTGGAACCTTTTGAAAGTGATTATGTGCTGATATTGTCCGGCGACCAGCTCTACCAGATGAATTTTGCGGAGATGCTGGACAATCATAAAAAACTGGGCGCTGATATTTCCATTGCCACCATACCTGTGGGAGCAAGGGAAGCGCCGGAGTTTGGTATCCTGAAATCATCCGAAGGGTTGATCACCTCCTTCATTGAGAAACCCAAAAAAGAATTATTGCCTGAATGGACCAGTGAGACCGGCGATGTGATGAAGACCCAGGGAAGGCTTTACCTCGCCTCCATGGGTATCTATATTTTCAACCGGCAGTTGTTGTTTGACCTGCTGCAGACCGAATACGCCAACGCCACAGATTTCGGAAAAGAGATCATTCCTCAATCCATCCAGAAATATAAGGTAGCCAGTTACCAGTACGAAGGCTACTGGACCGATATCGGGAACATCTATTCTTTTTTTGAAGCTAACCTCGGTCTTACACAGGAGTTGCCGGACTTCAATCTTTTTGATAACGATAATGCCATCTACACCCGGCCACGGATGCTGCCCCCGGCCAAGATCAGCGGCACCACACTGGAAAAAACATTGGTAGCTGAAGGTTCTATCATCAATGCCTCCCGGGTGGAGCATTCAGTGATCGGCATCCGTTCCCGCATCGGGCATGGCACCACATTAGTGAGTACCTACATCATGGGCAGTGATTATTACGAGACACTTCCTGAGATAGCACTGGCCCATGCAGGTGGTTTCCCGCTACTGGGCATTGGCGACAGGTGTTATATCAAAAATGCTATTTTGGATAAGAATGTCCGTGTCGGCAACGATGTCCGCATCAACGGGGGACAACAATTGGAAAATGCCGACCATGCTCTCTATACAGTCAAAGACGGCATCGTAGTGGTGAAGAAGGGCGCCATCATCCCCAACGGTTTTGTGATTTAATGACCATAACAGGCAGTGAGGGACGGCCAAAGTTTGTCTTTCAAAATGTGTACTTTTTACATATTCTTCCTATCTTCCGTTTTACGCAATTAAATTATATAACGGTTGCTTATGTCTTCTGCTTCTATTGGTATAAAACCAAAACTCAGCCTTGCCCAGATTGTCAACATGAGTGTTGGTTTCTTCGGCATACAGTTCGCCTTTGGTCTTCAAAATGCCAACATCAGCAGAATATTTCAGACACTGGGGGCAAAGATCGATGATATACCTATCCTTTGGATCGCAGCACCTCTTACCGGGCTTATAGTACAACCAATTATCGGGCACTGGAGTGATAAAACATGGCACAAACGATGGGGGAGAAGGCGTCCGTTTTTTATGGTGGGGGCTATTCTTGCTTCGCTGGCCCTGTTCGTCTTTCCGAATGTTACGGAAATATGGATGGCAGCAATTATGCTCTGGTTGCTGGATGCTTCTATCAATGTATCCATGGAACCTTTTAGGGCATTTGTGGGCGACATGCTGCCTGACTCGCAGCGTACCACCGGGTTTGCCATGCAGAGTTTCTTTATCGGAGTAGGGGCTGTAATATCCTCTTTGCTTCCCTATTTGCTTACAGAGTTTGGCATTGCCAACGAAGCAGCACCGGGTATGATACCTGATTCAATAAAGATCTCATTTATTATCGGTGCTGTCGTTTATATCGCTGCCATTTCTTATACTGTTTTTACAACTAAGGAGTATTCCCCGGAGCAATTGAAATCTTTTGGAGAAATTGAAGAAACAGGAAATACCGTTCATATTAAAACCCCGCCTGCTTCTTTTAACAGGAAAGGAAGTATCTGGACGCTGATCGGACTTCTCTTTACTGCTGGGTTATACTTTTATAATCGATCCGCTGCCGAAGAACTGGAACAGGAATTGTATGTGCTTACAGGAGGCATAGCCGTTTTTGGGTTATGCCAGCTTGCGGCCGGAGCATTATTGGGCATCGGGAATAAAAATGGCTTTGTTGAAGTAATGGATGACTTGAATTTTCTTCCGGCTACCATGAAAAAACTGGCTGTAGTTCAGTTTTTTTCCTGGTTTGCTTTATTCGCCATGTGGATTTATTCAACACCTGCCCTGGCACAGCATCTTGCGGGTACAACAGATACCACGTCAAAAGAGTATAATGATATGGCAAACTGGGTGGGTGTTCTGTTTGCCTGGTATAATGGGTTTGCTGCCTTTTTTGCTTTTTTACTACCGGTAATGGCAAGAAGGTTATCGAGACCTGCCACCCATATGATCGCATTAATAGCGGGGGGATTCGGATTGATCTCATTTTACCTATTCGCAGATAAAAACATGCTGATTATAAGTATGGCGGGTATCGGCCTCGCCTGGTGCAGCATACTGGCCATGCCTTATTCAATGCTCACAAAGGCATTGCCAGGCAATAAGATGGGTGTTTACATGGGCATTTTTAATTTCTTCATTGTTATTCCGCAGATCCTTGCCGCCACTTTACTCGGGGTTCTCACCCGGCATTTGTTTGATGGTAACGCCATCATGACGATTGTAGTGGGTGGTTGTTCTATGATACTGGCTGGATTGCTTACGCTCAGGATAAAAGACAAATAACATAATTATGAAAAGGATGTCTTTCATATTGTTGTTGCTCATTTCTGGAAAAAGTTTTGCCATTGACATGCACGGCGTTTATCCCACCCACTGGTGGACCGGCATGAAAAGCCCCAAACTGCAATTGATGCTGCATGGAGAGAATATCGGCATGTTCACCAACGTAGCATTGCTTATCCCGGGGTGAAAGTTGAGAAACTGCACAAAGCAGAAAGTAAAAATTATCTTTTCATTGATCTTACCATCAGCCCGGCAGCAAAACCGGGTAGGTTTAAGATCAAATTGACAGGTGGCGGTATGGCGGCAGAAGATGTTTTTTATGAATTGAAGCAAAGAAGCAAAGAGAATGGAAGGTCAAGGGCCAAAGGGGTGTCCGCCAAAGATTTCATTTACCTGATGATACCCGACCGGTTTTCCAATGGCGACCCTTCCAACGACATTATACCCGGCTACCGGGACCAGACCAGCAAACGCAACGATAAATTCTCCCGTCACGGTGGCGACTTCAGGGGTATACTTAATCACCTGGGTTATTTTAACGAACTGGGTGTCACTACGCTCTGGCTCACACCGGTAATTGAAAATGATATGCCGCTGATGGGTGAATGGGGCAATAATGTGGCAGGATATCATGGCTATTGGTTCACTAATCATTATGAAGTAGACAAGCGGTTTGGCGGTAATGAAGGCTATAAGGCCTTTTGTGATGAACTGCACCGCAACGGCATGAAAGTGATACAGGATGCGGTGTATAACCATGTGGGCAATCACCACTGGTTTGCACTGGACAAACCGATGAAGGACTGGTTCAATTCTTCCCAGGGGGATAAATCACCCAATCACCGGGAAGAAGTTTTCTATGACCCCTATGCTTCAAAAAAAGATAAGGAGAGTATGCTGGATGGTTGGTTTACCACTCACCTGCCCGACCTGAACCAGCGGAATCCCTATGTCGCCAATTTCCTTATCCAGCATGCCATTTGGACCACCGAAGAATATGGTATTGACGGCTGGCGGGTGGATACTTACAAATATTGTGATGAACAGTTCATGAATAATTGCAATGCGGCTTTGGAGAAAGAATTTCCATCCGTAACGATCTTTGGCGAATCATGGGTGAACAGCACTTTAGCGAATGCCTACTTTACCCGCAACAATATTGCTGCACCCTTTAAGCACAATGCAAGGGGGATGCTGGACTTCCAGATGTGCTTTGCCATGCTGGCGGGTATGAATGAACCCTTCGGCTGGCTGAACGGGGTGAACAAGATCTACGCAACGCTTTCAGGCGATGTGCTGTACAAAGAGCCGATGAACAACTGCATCTTTTTTGACAATCATGATATGGACCGTGTATTCTCCGTGGTGGATGAGGACTGGAAGAAAATGAGGATGGGCTTCAACTGGCTGCTTACCCAAAGAGGGATCCCCCAGGTATATTATGGCACAGAAGTGCTCATGAAAAATAAAAAGGAGAACACCGATGCCACAGTAAGAGAAGATTTCCCCGGCGGATGGCCCGATGACAAGGCAAAGGATAACCGCTTTACCAAAGAAGGCAGAAGCGAGAAACAGCAGGAAGCATTTGAGCATGTAAGCAGGCTGGGAACCTTCCGCAAAAATTCTTCGGCCATTACGTCCGGGAAAACAATGCAATTCATTCCCAAAGACGGGTTGTATGTTTACTTCCGGTATGACAGTAAACAAACGGTGATGGTGATCGCCAACACTGGTGATAAGGATGCGAGGCCCGACTGGAACCAGTATGCCGAAAGGACCGCAGGATTTTCGCAAGCCCGTAATGTGGTATCAGGGAAAATAAAAAACCTGGCTGACCTGGTGATAGAACCCAAAGAGAGTTTTGTGCTGGAGCTGATCAGATAACAAAATTGATCAGCATCTTGCTGCCGTAAGTTCCCCATTCGCTTGCCAGGCTGCCTAACCTGGTCATCAGCGATACCCGTGTTACTTTTTTCCCTTTGGCGGGAGGGGTTACCGGTTTCATGTTCACATCAAATACTTCCACTTTGGTAGCAAACCAGGTGGTATGTAAGCGGGGGATGCCCACGCCCAGTATCATGCCCGGCAGACCATGGATGCCTTCGGGGCCACCATTCACCAGTAATTCATCGGTATAGAATGCAAAAACAGCGATCGTGTCGTTGATGATACCGACGGCTTTCCGGCAGTCATAACCTGCAATCGTCCGCAGGTCGCCGGTCAATTTCCATTTTATCCTGAGCAGGCTGTCTTCCAGCAGAAAGGTCTCTTCAAACACAGGTTTTTGAGAAATAGTGGTCCCCGCCTTATAATCATTATACACAACGTTTTTATCCCCCATCGGCCTGTACATTGCCCTTGGATCAATCGGTACTTCTTTTCCGGGTTTATAAATTGATTTGCTGGTATCCCCGGTGAATTCATAATAATTCACGGAAGACACCGGGTAGCGGTCCTTGAACTGTTCATACCAGCTGTTCCCTTCCTGCAGATCTTTCATCAATTGACGCACACTGGTGGTCTTTTCAAATTCCACTTTGATGTTGCTGAAAAAACGGGCCTGGGCGTTCGTTGACTGCCCGGCCACTGCTGCGACTGCGATGAGCAGGATTTGCTTTATCATTTTGTTTCTCCTCCCGGGGCTTTATTAAATGACCATTCAAATTTTACCAGGAAATAGCGGCTTATCTTTTCATACCGGTCATCCGATATGAAAGTGCTGTTGATGGTACGGGTGAAACCCTTGTTGTCATTCAGGATATCATTTGCATACAGACCGATCTTCCCCGCATCTTTCTTAAATAACTTTTTGGATATACCGGCATTCCATACCACGAGGTTTACGTTGCTGGCAAATGCCTGTATCCGCTGGCGCAGGTCAGCATTAAGGTTGCTGCTCAGTTCCATTTTCCAGGGCAATGTTACTTCAACGTCTACCCGGCCCCCGTATGACCAGAAATTATTATTGACCGCAGAAGAAAAAGAGGACCTGGAGTGGTTGTAACCGATGCGGGGCCTGATGCTGAAGTCAAATTTTTCCTCATTCTCTATCCCAAGACTTGGTTCAAAATTAATGCTGAAGGAACGGGTATCTCCGGGATGACAGCGACCTCTATGACGCCGGCCTCACGTCACTGATCACCGTGAACCTGCTGCTCGCGATCGAGGACCACTTCGACGTGGAGT
>JANNUI010000021.1:0-2166 GCA_031395125.1 Chitinophagaceae bacterium
ACCGTGTCCCAGCTGGTCTCGACCGCATGGGCGTAGTCTACTACGATCCTCGGCTACGACAAGCTCGGCGGCGACAACGGCGCGCGGATTCGCCTGAGCCCGCAGAAGGATTGGGAAGTCAACAATCCGCCGGAGCTGGCGAAAGTCCTCTCCAGCCTCGAAGCGATCCAGAAGGGGTTCAGCAAGAAAGTGTCGCTCGCCGACCTGATCGTGCTCGGCGGCAGCGCTGCGATCGAGAAGGCGGCGAAGGATGCCGGCCTGACCGTGACGGTGCCGTTCACGCCCGGCCGCATGGACGCGTCGCAGGAGCAGACCGACGCCGCCTCGTTCGCGCCGCTCGAACCCCGTGCCGACGGCTTCCGCAACTACATCGGCGCGAGGACGCAGTTCATGAAACCGGAGGAAGCTCTGGTGGATCGGGCACAGCTGTTGACGCTGACGGCACCCGAGATGACCGTGCTGGTGGGCGGCCTGCGCGTGCTCGGCGCCAATGCCCGCAACTCCAAGCATGGCGTATTCACCAGGAAGCCGGAAACACTGACGAACGACTTCTTCGTCAACCTGCTCGACATGGGCACGGAATGGCAGCCGGCCGGCTCCGGTGACGGGTATGAAGGGCGCGACCGCAAGACCAAGGCGGTAAAGTGGACCGGCAGCCGCGTCGACCTGATCTTCGGCTCGCACTCCCAGCTCCGCGCTCTCGCGGAAGTCTACGGAAGCGCCGACGCCAAGGAGAAGTTCGCGAGAGACTTCGTCGCGGCGTGGACCAAGGTGATGAATGCCGATCGCTTCGATCTCGCCTGATCGCAGCGGAATAGTCCGGCGGTTTGCCGCCGCCTGTGATTGAAGTCGAAGAAGCCCTCGCGATAGTATCGCGGGGGTTTTTTCTTTTTCACGTCATTCCGGACGGTCCGCGACGCGGACCGATCCGGAATCTCGAGATGATACGCAGAAGAATATCTCCTCCAGATTCCGGGTTCACGCGTTGCACGCGTGCCCCGGAATGACGAATATGGAATTGCATACTTACGAAAGTTCGTCCGATGCCGTCGCCCACCATCCGTCCCGCTTTGCCGCACGAATATGACGCGATCGCGCGGGTCTGGATGAACAGCTGGGCCTCGACGGGGATCGAGGAGGTCAGCCATGTTCTGCTGGCGAAGCTGCGTGCACGGATTCCACTCGAGGTCGAGAAAGGCTGGAGCCTGTTCGTCGCCGACGATGACGGTCATCTCGCAGCCATGCTGACGCTGCACCTGCCCAACAAGTATCTCGACCAGCTCTTCGTCGCGCCGGAATATCAGGGCCAAGACCTCGGGCGCCAACTGCTGGCGTTCACGCGTCAGCGGCTTCCCGATGAGATCCAACTGCGCTGCGTGCGTGAAAATGAAAAGGCGTGGCGCTGGTACGAGCGCGAGGGATTCGTGTTCGAAAAAGAAGAGGCATCGCCGACAACCGGGTTCGCCATGAAATGTTACCGCTGGAAGAAGGATCGTAACGTCGGATAGCGGACCCGGCACGAAACAGCTTGCGGATGTGACCGACCCGCTTTAGCTAGAAACCTCCCGAGACGTCTTTTCCATTTTCTGGGTTTTCATGCTCCGAACTCTCGTCGTCGCGTTCGTCATGTCGTGTTTTGTCACAACCGCATGGGCGCAGGCCCAGCCGGCTGCTCCCGCGGCAACCACCCCAACGGTGACACCAACCAAACCGGCCGCCAAGAAGCCCGCACCAAAGGCCAAAGCTGCCGCGAAGCCGACTTCACCGGCTGACGACGGGCCGTGCCGGATCGGCGTCATTTCCGCGATCGGCGACCAGTTCGAAGTTCATAAACTCGGACTCACGGTACTCGGCAATGATCTTGCGGAAGCGCCGATCGATTCCTGGGGGCTGGACGATATCGTGGTGGCGCGCATTCGGGCGGCAGCGTCCGGCGCCGGCGTGCGGAAGATCACCTATCCCAAGGGCGCGTTCGGGCCATATTACAATCCGCCGACGATGTTTCGCAACGCCAAGGACGATCTGACCGCCATTGTCCGGCAGGCCGCGGCGAATGCTAACTGTGCGCGCTATTTTGTCCTGACCAAGGTCAACGTGAAGGCCGATGCCGGCAACCAGATCCTCCGCGGGGTCGGAATCGTCCAGCAGGGCGCGCAGAAGACCGAC
>JANNUI010000024.1:0-2015 GCA_031395125.1 Chitinophagaceae bacterium
ATATAAATCATGGTATTATTTTGTCCTGGAAACCTATAGGTCAAGATTTGAAGAACTGTTGTTTGTGATAGATAATATCGCGTTTAAGAATATGGACGAACGACTGGAATTTTACCTGAAGCAACAGGCTGAAAGGGCGGAGAGAGAAGGTGATTATGGAAAGGTTGCTGAAATAAGATATGGAAAGATAAAAGAACAGGAAACACTGATCAACCAATTAACCAATCAACTAATTAACTCAACTGAGAAACGTTTGCTGAAAGAGGAGGTTGACGCCGAAGATATTGCCGAAAGTGTGGCCAAGGCCACCGGTATACCCGTTACGAAAATGCTGCAGAGCGACAAAGAAAAATTACTGAAGCTGGAAGAACACCTGCATGAGCGGGTAGTGGGACAGGATGAAGCCATCACCGCTGTGGCTGATGCCATCCGCAGAAGCCGGGCAGGTTTGCAGGACCCGAAGAAACCCATCGGCTCATTCATCTTCCTCGGTACCACCGGTGTGGGCAAAACAGAACTGGCCAAAGCTCTTGCTGAATATTTGTTTGATGATGAGAGCATGATGACCCGTATTGACATGAGTGAGTACCAGGAAAAACATACGGTGAGCCGCCTTGTGGGCGCCCCTCCCGGTTATGTGGGTTATGAGGAGGGCGGGCAACTGACTGAATCCGTACGCCGCAAACCTTACAGTGTTGTGCTGTTGGATGAAATAGAAAAAGCACACCCCGATGTCTGGAATGTGTTACTGCAAGTGCTGGATGACGGCCGCCTCACCGATAACAAAGGCCGGGTGGTGAATTTCAAGAATACGATCATCATCATGACCAGCAATATAGGCAGCCATTTGATCATGGATGCATTTGAAGGCATCAAGGAAAAAGATATTGAAACCGCTGCTGAAAAAGCGAGGGTAGAAGTGATGAACCTGCTGCGGCAGACCATACGGCCCGAATTCCTGAACCGGGTGGATGAGATCATCATGTTCCAGCCCCTGCTGAAGAAGGAGATCATGGGTATTGTGAAGATACAGTTGAACGGGTTAAAGAAACTTGTAGCGGAAAGCGGCATACAACTGGTGTTTGGGGAATATGCACTGGAATACCTGGCCGAGCAGGGCTTTGACCTGCAGTTTGGCGCCCGGCCCCTGAAGCGGCTGATACAAAAGGAAATTGTGAACCAGCTGAGCAAGCGGATACTGGCGGGGGATATTGATAAGAGCCACCCGGTGCTGGTGGATGTGTTTGATAATACGGTGGTGTTTAGGAATGAAACGCCGGTCCCGATGGCTATCGGGATGGAAAAAGCCGGAAAGAAGAAGTAAAAAATACTAGTCCCATCATCGGTCATAGACCTCCGATGAATCGGAGCAGGCTCTGACCGGGGTGGGAAATAAAAAGAGTAAAGTGATTCCTCTTAGTTTCTGTAAATTTCCGTAAAATTTACTTTTATGGCAACCACCACTTTGAAAAAGAGACTCCATCTTTTATTTATTTTTCTCACAATTGCGATCACTCATTTCAGCTTTGCACAACCGGTTGAGCAATTTATAAAAGTAATTGTAGCGCCTGATCATACTGACTGGTTCTATAAGCCCGGTGAAAAAGTAAAATTCAGCATTACTGTATTGCAAAACGGCAATGCAATAAAAAATGCAACAGTAAAATATGAAATAGGCCCCGAAAAAATGGAGCCAACAAAAAAAGACTCAGTTCTTCTTGCCAATGGAACACTTACTGCAGATGGCGGCTCGATGAAAGAACCCGGCTTTCTTCGTTGTATTGCTACAGCAACAGTTAATAATAAAAACTATCGCGGATTGGGAACAGCCGCTTTTGATCCGCAACTGATAGAACCTGCTATTGCTAACCCGGCAGATTTTGCTACTTACTGGGTTCAGGCAAAAGCTGATCTCGCCAAAGTTCCTCTTGATGCAAGAATGACATTGATACCTGAACGCTGTACTGAGAAAACAAATGTTTATCATGTGAACCTGCAGAATTTCAGACCGGGTG